>NZ_JBYTBO010000016.1:0-179126 GCF_058789255.1 Pseudomonas sp. FW215-R2 | reverse complement strand
CCCCCATCGCGACCCCCACCACACCCGCCTTGAGTGCCAGCGAATCGTTAATGCCGTCGCCGACCACCATCGGCCGGAAACCGTTGTCGATTTCCTTCAACACGCGATTGAGTTTGTCTTCGGGCAAGGCCTGAGCTTCGACTTCATGCAGGCCGACATCCCGCGCCAGGGTTTGCGCCACGCTCTGACGGTCGCCGGTCAGCAACAGTTGCCGACCGAGGCCCAACTCGCGCAGTTCGCTCAAGGCGAATCGTGCTTCCGGTTTGACGCTGTCGGCGAGCAACAGCCAGGCGAGAAACTCACCGTTCAAGGCCAGGCCGGCGATCGGGCCGTCGTGATCGGGAACCGATGTGGTCGGGATGCCCAGTTGCGCAAACAACTCCGGGCGACCGAGTGCCGCTTCACCCTGCTCCGTCTTGGCGACCACACCCAAACCTTGCCGTTCGTGAATGTCGGTCAGTACCAGCACGTTGTCCGCATGAACCAGACCCGCCAGTGCACGACTGACCGGGTGACTGCTGGCAGCGCCAAGACTGGCAGCCAGCGCCATCACCGAATCGTGATCCGCCTGCGCGCTGTTGATCGACTGCAAACGCAACGTGCCGTAGGTGAGCGTGCCGGTCTTGTCGACCACCAGGGACGTGAGGTCAGCCAACTCTTCAAGGAAGGCCGAACTGCGGATCAGAATCCCGTGCCGCGCCGCGACCGCCACACCAGCAATCGCCGTGGCCGGTGCCGACAACACCAGCGCGCAAGGACAGGCTGCGACCAGCACCGCCAACATTGCCTGCGCATCATTGGTGACAAACCAGGTCACCGCCGCCAGCAGCAACACCAGCACCATGTAACTGCCAGCGTAACGTTCCAGCAACCGGGTGATCGGTGGCTTAGAACGCTCGGCGTTCTGCATCAACGCGATGACCTTGCCCAAGGTCGATTCATCGCCGGTGCGGGTCACTTCGATACGCAGCAAACCATCGAGGTTGATCGCCCCGCCAAACACGGTCATTCCGACGCCCGCCTCCACCGGCACCGACTCACCGGTGATCGACGCCGTATCGAGGCTGGCCTGGCCGGACAACACCCGACCGTCCGCTGGCACCCGATCGCCGGCCCGCACTTCAACGGTATCGCCGGCCTTGAGCGTGCCGTTATCGACTTCGATTACAGTGCCGTCCGCCTGGATTTTCCGTGCATGGCTGCGAGTAAGTTGACCCAACGCGTGAATCGCCTCCTGCGAGCCAATCACGCTGCGCTCCTCCAGCACATGGCCGAAGATCATGATAATCGGCAACAGCGCGGCGGTGAGCAGATCACCGGTGGCCCAGGCGCCGAGCATCGCCAGTGCGATCAACTGATCGGTGATGCCGTGCAGGCTTGGGTAACGCAGGCTGAACCACGCCGAACGCATCACCGGCACTGCGACCAGCAAAGAAGCAACACCGAGCAGCAACTGACTGACACCGGTTTGCTCCGGCATCATCCAGCGCCAGATCAAACCAAGCCCGAGCAAGCCAAGGGCGAGCATCGCCAGGGTCAATTGGCGCGCAGCGCGGCGTTGCTCGGCCGAGGACAACAGGCTCGGTGCGGCGGTAGTGGCGGTCATTTACTGGCTCCCTGAATGATCAGGCGGGAATCGTCTTTCGGATCGACCGTGGTGACCGAACCGGCCTGGCCGAGAATCTTCGGTATCCGCTCGCGGTACAGGCGCAACAGCATTTGCGGGTCGGTGCCCTGTTGTCGGGCCTGGGCCAGACTCAATACGGTCGCGGTATCGGCGGAGGCTTTTGCCAACCGCTCACCGGCCTGGGCATAGGCGACCTGCAAGGTACGGTCGGCCAGTTCGTTGGCGGTCTGGGTGATTTTTTCAGCGTCGGTGCGGGCATTGGCCACCGCTTTGTCGGCCTGCTGGCTGGCAGTCAGTACGGCATTGAATGCACCGACCGCCGGCTCGGGCAGACTCGATTGCACATCGACCCGCGCCACTTCGATACCGATGCCCTGCCCGCTCGCTTTCAATTCGGCCAAGCGACGATTGATGCCCTGAACCAGATCGCCGCGCAACCGCTCGCGTCGTTCGGCGGCTTGATTGTCAGCGCCGATCAGTTCCGGTCGCGCCACCAAAATGGTGTCCAGATCCCGCGCCGCCGTCAGGGCCAACGCACTGCGGGTCACCAGTCGATCCAGTGCCGGCAGCACATGGTCGCCTTGCAGCACGAAGTCATAGGGATCGGTGACCTTGTAGAACACCCGCACATCCAGCTGTACAACACCGGCATCACCGGTGAGCAAATAGCCGGAACCGGCCAATGCATCGCTCAACGGTGTGGCGAATGTCGCAACGCGATCGGCCTGTATTGCAGCAGGACTGCGCAGCAGGTTTTCCACTCGACGCTCGATGACCCGATCCGCCGCCGGCAGCAAAACAACCTGTTCGAACGGCTGCGGCCAAGCCAACAACAACCCGGCATTCTGGATGCGATCCAGTGCACCGAAATGCATGACCACCGCGCGATTCTGCGGGTCGATCTGCCGCACGTTGGAAAACGCCCAGGCCAACGCCGCCAGCACCGTCACCGCGTACAGGGCAAAAAACGCCAGACGTCCCGCCTGAATCCACGGACTGTTCAACGAATTTGTTCCACGTGGAACTTCACTCATGGCTGCGTTCCGGTCTTGCTGTCCATATTCGGCGGACCGTCCACCAACACACGGAATGGCGCGGCGTCGGTGCGCAGGATCAATTTGGTGTCCGGCGTGACGATAGTGCCGAGGGTATCCAGCGAACGCAGCAGGTTGTACAGCTGCGGCGATCCGGCATAAGCACGACCATAGATCTGCGCCGCTTCGACCCGTGATTGCGCCTCGATTTCGGCCGCTTTCACCGTCGCGTCAGCCTGGACGATTCGCGCATCACGTTCAGCGCCGGAACGAATCTGCGCGGCTTCACGCTTGCCGATCGCCGTGCGTTCGGTGGCGATGGTTTCACGCTCGGCGCGCATCCGGTCAACCGTCGCGGTGAGCGTCACCGACGGCAAGGTCAGTCGCTCGATACCCACTTGCACCACGCGCACACCGTAAGTGGCGAGCAACTGCTGATCGATCTGTTGACGTAACTGCGCTTCGAAATCGGCGATGTGCACCTGGTTGGCATCGGTGTTGACCAGATTGGCCAGGTCGAAACTGCTGGCGGTGGTCTCCAGTGCCGAGCCGACAAAGGTACGAATCTGCCGCGCCGCCTCATCTGGCTGATTCTGCACTGCGCGCATGAAACGCTGAACATTGTCCGCGTCACCCTGCACCTGCCACGCGACATACGCTTGCACAATGATGCGCAAACCGTCGCGGGTGCCGACGTCCTGCAAACCACTCGATGTGGTGCGCAGACGCAGATCCACCGGGATCGCTGCTTCGAACGGTGCCGGCCAACGCCAGCTCAGTCCCGGATCCAGCAACACCCGGGACGGATTGCCGAAACGGGTGATGACTGTGGCTTCGCCGGAGCGCACCTGCACCAGACTTGCCGCTGCGATGGCAAACGCCACCAGCAACACAGCCCAGCCCATGCGTCGCCACGGGAAAGGCCCCGCCTCTTCCGGTGCACCATGATGGTGGTGGTGATGCCCGTGATGGTGATGGCCGCCATGAGCATGGTCGTGACCGCTGTGGTCAGGGTGATCGTGTGTATGCGACTGGCTCAATGGGTGGCTCCTGGTTGAGCGGTGGTGCGCGCCGGCGTCGGGTCAGCCGGCAGCGTGAACGTACGCAGGTCGATGGTCGGCGCGTTGCTGCTGCCGCCCAGACGATGGTCGAGCACCAACAGTTTGGCTTTGCCCAGTCCCTGACTGAGCTGGCTGAGGTATTGCTCCAGCACGAAGGCCTGTCCGGCGCTGGCGTAGGCTTTTTGCTCGGCGCTGAATTTCAGGTCCGCCGCGCGGGCGGTCGAGCTGGTTTCGTGGGCATTGGCGCTGGCCTGATCGCGCGCGAGACTGGCCTGCAACTGCGCCTGATTACTTGCTTCGGCAGCCGCGCCACGCTCACGAGAGATCAACGCCTGGGCGCCGATCTGCGCCGCTTGCACACTGTGATAGGCGTTGGCCGCACCGGCCGGCGGGTGAATCGCCTCGACCACCGTGGCGAGAATTTCTACGCCGCTGTCGAGCTTCTGAAGATCGTTTTGCACGGCGCGGCCGATTTCATCCGCCAGCCCTACCCTGTCTTGCCCCAGCAAACCGTCGAGGGTGCGTGACGCAAAATCGTGGACCAGAATCCGGCTCGCAGTGCTGCGGATCAGCGTCGGCACATCCGCACTGTTGTAAGTCGCCGCCAGCGCCGCCTGATCGCTGAGGCCGATGCGATAGACAAAACGCACGTCCATGTTGACGATCTGGAAGCTCTGTTGCTCGCCACGGCTGCTGGCGATGACCTGGGATTTATCGTTGACGTGGCTGGCATCCCACAAGCGGTTGGCGGTGATCGGGGCCGGCCCTTCCGCCGGATCCGGCTGAACCGGGGCCGGGTTCTCGCCGACGCTGGTCGCCAGTTCGTGCACTACGCCATTCTCCACGTTCAACACCCGGCCCAGCGGCCAAGGCAGGCCGGCATGCAAACCGGGGCCGAACACCTGCACCGGTTTGCCGAAGCGCTCGTAGATGCCACGACTTTGCAGCGGGATTTCATGAATGCCGGTGAGCAACCAGCCCACCGCCGCCACCAGCACCAACACCGGCAGGAACGCCCGGCGCATGTAACTGAAGGCCCAGATCTGCCGCAGATCGATACCGAAGCGGTTGTGCAATTCGTGCTGCAAGGCGAGCAATGGTTGCGGCGGCCAGCGCAGCAGATCGGCAACAAAACTGCGGGCGAGCAGTACCGGTTCAAGTTGTTCGCGGCGCGGACTGAACAGCGACAGCACGGCACGCAGCAACAACTCCAGCGCGACCAGCCCCGGCAAGATGCCGATCAACACCGCCAGCCGCACAGGCCAGACCGAATTCTCACTGGCGAACAGCAAGCACAATGCACCCAACACCAGACTGATGATGACCACTCGAACCAGCTGCGCCAGCGCTCCCGCCTCGGGCCATTGCGCCGGGTTTTCCTGAGCCAGTTGCCGCTCCAGCACCAGCAGACCGAACGCCAGCAGCAGCGCAATCGCCGCGCTGACGGAAGCGGACAAACCCACGGCAGCCGAGGGCAGCGCCAGGTTCCACACCTGCTCAATGCCGAGCAACGCCAACAGCGCCAGACCGCCCAGCCACAAGGTTGCCGCGCCGATCTGCCCCAGCACATGCAGGCTATGGCGGCTCAGCCGATCCAGCAGCCGTTCGTACCAGCCGTCCGGCGCAGGCGTCTCGTCGACAGCAGGCACCGGCACCACCGGGGTGATCACCCGCGCGCGCCAATCAGCCACCCACCACGCCGATTGCAGCCCGGCGACCAGCACCAGCAGCGCTGCGCTCTGATTGACCAACAGCGCCGGCCACAGCGATTGCGAGGCGAACAGGCCAACAAAAAACGCCAGCACCCCTCCGGCCACGGCCAACCCGCCGAGTCCGATGGCCAACCGGCGCAATCGGCGACCCTGAGCCGCCGCCTGCTGAAAGCGCGGCAAACCGGTCACTTGCGTGCCATCAACGTCCAGATCGACTTGCATAACCCCCCAAAACCCTTGGCTCACTGCACAACTCGTTACGATATAACGAAATCCGTGAAATATTTGTACTCAATTTCACATTCAAGGATGCCCAACCTGTCGCGTTCCTGAAGCCTTGACCGAAATGTCCGGAAACGCACATATTACGTACGTAATTTTTAGCGATCCGCATTCTTCAGCCAGGAGTAAGCGCATGAGCAACTATGACGTAGTGATTCTGGGCGGTGGGCCCGGCGGTTATAACGCGGCGATCCGCGCCGGCCAGTTGGGCCTCAAGGCCGCGTGCGTGGAAGGCCGCGCCACGCTGGGCGGCACCTGCCTCAACGTCGGTTGCATGCCGTCCAAGGCGTTGTTGCATGCGTCCGAACTGTACGACGCGGCGATGGGCGCGGAGTTTGCCAACCTCGGTATCGACGTCAAGCCGACGCTCAACCTCGCGCAAATGATGAAACAGAAGGACGAAAGCGTCGCCGGTCTGACCAAAGGCATCGAGTTCCTGTTCCGTAAGAACAAAGTCGACTGGATCAAGGGTTGGGGCCACATCGACGGTCCCGGAAAAGTCAGCGTGACCGGCGATCAGGGCAGCCGGATCGAACTGACCGCCACCGACATCGTCATCGCCACGGGTTCCGAGCCCACTCCCCTGCCCGGCGTGGCAATCGACAACCAGCGCATCCTCGATTCCACCGGTGCCCTGTCCTTGAGCGAAGTGCCCAAGCATCTGGTGGTGATCGGTGCCGGCGTGATCGGCCTCGAACTCGGTTCGGTCTGGCGCCGACTCGGCGCGCAGGTGACCGTGGTGGAATACCACGACCGCATCTGCCCGGGCGTGGATGGCGAGGCCGGCAAGACCCTGCAACGCTCGCTGAGCAAACAGGGCATCAGTTTCAAATTGAGTTCCAAAGTCACCAGCGCCACGTCTTCGGCCAACGGCGTGCAATTGAGCATCGAACCGGCAGCCGGCGGCACCGCCGAGCTGCTGGAAGCCGATTACGTGCTGGTTGCCATCGGTCGCCGCCCCTATACCAAAGGCCTGGGCCTGGAGAACGTCGGCCTGAGCACCGACAAACGCGGCATGCTCGCCAACAAACACCATCGCACCGAAGCACCCGGCGTCTGGGTGATCGGCGATGTCACCTCAGGGCCGATGCTTGCGCACAAGGCCGAAGACGAAGCCATGGCCTGCATCGAGCAGATCGTCGGCAAGGCGGGCGAGGTCAACTACGACCTGATCCCCAACGTGATCTACACCCGACCGGAACTGGCCAGTGTCGGCAAGACCGAAGAGCAGCTCAAGGCTGAAGGCCGGGCCTACAAGGTCGGCAAATTCCCGTTCACCGCCAACAGCCGGGCGAAGATCAATCACGAAACCGAAGGTTTTGCCAAAGTCCTCGCCGACACACACACCGACGAAGTCCTCGGCGTGCATCTGGTCGGCCCGAGCGTCAGTGAAATGATCGGCGAGTACTGCGTGGCCATGGAGTTCAGCGCGTCGGCCGAAGACATTGCGCTGACCTGCCACCCTCACCCAACCCGTTCCGAGGCGTTGCGTCAGGCAGCGATGAATATCGAGGGCATGGCAACGCAGATGTAAGCACTTCGCGGATACTTCCCGCGCAATGCGGGAAGTATCAGGACGGCAAATGCCCCAAGGGCAACGCTCCCGGGGTCTTCACCGTGTGAATCGCAAAGTTGCTGCGGATGTCGCTTACCCCCGGCAACTTCAGTAGACAACCGGTTAAAAAACGGTCGTAGGCGCGCAAGTCCGGCACCACCACTTGCAGCAGAAAATCCGATTCCCCTGAGACCAGAAACGCCGAAATCACCTCCGGCAACGCTGTCACCGCCCGGTGAAACGCCTCGGCCTGTTCATCGTTGTGTCGTTCCACCTTGACCCCGACGAACACCGTCAGCCCCAGCCCCACCTCGTCACGGTCCAGGTTCGCCTGATAACCGCGAATCACCCCGGCCTCTTCGAGCATCCGCACCCGGCGCAGGCACGGCGACGCGGACAAACCGATCTCGTCCGCCAGTTGCACATTGCTCAGGCGCCCGTCCCGTTGCAGCGCGGCGAGAATCTTGCGATCGAAGGCGTCGAGTTTCATGGTTGGCAGATCCTGATGGTGTAACCGCAAAAATAAAGCAGGTTATGCCAATCTCAATAGTTATAGAAGCGAACTACGCAAGCACCTGCCCTGCCCCTCGGTCATAGACTGGTTGCACCGAATCGACAACGAAAGGGGTGCGACATGGCGAGTCTCTGGCTGTTTTTCCTGGCTTTGGCGGTGGTCTATCTGCTGCCCGGCCCGGACATGATCCTGCTGTTGCAGACCGGTGCCCGCCAGGGTCGCGGCGCAGCACTTGCCACGGCGGTGGGGCTGGCGGTTGCCCGAGGCTGTCATGTAGCGCTCGCAGCATTGGGGCTGGCGGCGCTGTTCAAGGCTGCGCCGTGGACGTTCGATGCGGTGCGGATGGCCGGGGCGGCGTACTTGCTGTGGATCGGCATTCAATGCCTGCGCACCACGCTGCTGCCTGATCTGAACGCCGGCACCGTAACGGACGGCCATGGGCAGTGGCGCGCCGCGATCCGTCGTGGCCTGCTGACCAATCTGCTCAACCCGAAAGCCTTGCTGTTCTGCTCGGTGCTGCTGCCGCAATTCATCGTGGCGAATGGCGCACCGGTGCTGACGCAGTTTGCGGTGCTCGGTGCGATGCTGGTGGCCGCTGGATTGCTGTTCGACAGCGCCTATGCCTTGCTCGGCACGGCGCTGGGCCGCTGGCTGAAACACAGCCCAACGGCCCAACGGGTGCAGCAGTGGTTGTTCGGCAGCCTGTTGATCGGCTTCGCCGTGCGCCTGACGTTCGTCCAGCAGGCTTAGGCTTTGCGGGCCTTGCGTTGGCGGCGGGTGATGATCACCAGCGCAATGACGGTCAACCCAATGATGGCGCCGATCTGCACTGCACGCTTGTAGGGTCGCAACACCCCGCGAACAGCGTCGACAACCTGGGTGACGTAGCGTTTGTCGGCGTTGGCGAAGTCCGGATAAGGGCATTGTTGGCCGAAATAGCCGCCCCAGCCCATGTACGGACCTTCTTTCACATATCGCTGATACAGCGCGCTTTGCTCTTGCAGGCTGCTATTGAAACCGGCGGCCGAACACAACACGGCGGCGAACGCCTGGCTGGTGTGCGGCAAGTTATCCGCCGCACGGCTGGCCAGCGCTGTGGCAACAAACCGATAGTGATAGCGCTCATCCGGCTGCGCTTCACTGGCCTTCTGGCGTTGCACTTCAGCCTCGCTCACCAGCGGCCCGACTTTCAGCTCGGTGTTTTCCAGGCTGTAGTTACCGCCGAAGGTCGCGTAATCCGGGGCCATTTCGTAACCCAGGATGTCCATGCCCCACTCGCGAGCCGTCCACGCCGCATTGAACAGCGCACTGGCACGCTTGGTCGGCCACCACACCGAATCAGCCTTCAGGCGTTGCTCGCCATAGAGCCGGGCCTTGTGCTGCAAATCGGCATTGTCGAAATAGCCGACCGCCTCTTCGTAGTGCCCTTCACGCAACAAACGCCGGCCCAGCAGATTGCGCAGGCTCGCGGCCACCGGCAGCGGCACGTAATTGTCGCGATCCTGCTGGCTCAGCTCCGGCGGCGCCGGCACATTTTTATCGACATAATTTTTGAGTTCATCAACCGTCAGCACTCGCTCAGCCACGGTCGCAGCGTCGAACCAATAGATACTCTGGCTGCGATACAACTGATCGAAGGCCTGCAGGTACTCGCCACGTTGCAGCGCCAGAATCGCGCTTTCACCCTCGACCCGGCATTTGGGCTGAAGGGATTCAAGATTCCAGTCGGCGGTACGCCGCTCGCCCCAGGATTCACCCTGCGGGAAGGCCTGCGCAGCTTTCGCATAGGCCGCAGCCGCCGCAACCTTGTCACCGTCGCGCACCGCCAGTTTCGCCCGCAGCCACCACGCCAGGCCGCTGTCGCCGGCGTGTTCGAGGAACGCCTTGGCGCTGGCGTAGTCGCCCTGTTGATAATTCATGGCCGCCAGACGATCAGCGTTATCGAGGCTGCCGCGCGTGCTCTCCTGCAACGCCTTGATCAGTTTTTTCTCGTTCGGCGGCTCGTCGCCGAATGACCAGCCGATCCGGCTGATCAGCGACGCGGTCACCAGTTGCTGCACCGCTTTGCCACGCAACAACTTCTCCAGTCGATCCTCGGGTTCTTCGGCCAGATCGTTCATCAACAGCTTCAGCGAGGTGTAGCCGACGTTCGAGCCATGCAGGTTTTGCGTGGCATAGAGTTCGATGGCCTTGTCCCAACTGCCCGCCGTGCGCAGCGCTCGTGCTTCTTCGCCGAGGCTGGCCACGCCGAGTTCCAGCGGATCGCTGAAACCGTCGATGCTCAGTTGTCGCGTCTGGCGGAAGGCTTCGATGGCGTTTTCCAACGCGTCGAGCGTATCGCCTGCTTCGCTGCTCATGGCAAAGAACGCCCGGCCCAGCGAATAAGCGGCCCAGGTGCTGCGCAACGCGCGTTGATCGGCCGGCAGCGCCAGCAACTGGCGGAAGTACTCGACGGCCAGTTGATGATCACCGGCGCCGAACGCCACGGCGCCCGCCACATACAGACGCAGTTCCGCCGGCAGGTTCGCGCCCTGCACTTCGACCTGACGTGCATCGGTCAGGCTGCGCAGTTGCTTGACCAGCGCCTGCTGCTCCACGCTCAGGCCCTGCTGCTCGGCCTTCTCACGCAGTTCAGCGGGCTCCTTGGGTTCGCCATAGATGTCATCCGGGTTGTAGGTGACCGCCGTGACGTTCTTCAGCCCGGCAATGGTCTTGCCGAGGCGATTGATCTCGAACTTGAAGTTGCCCTCCGGCAGTTCCGCCAGCGATTGCCCGCGATCGTCGAGCAGACGCATCGGGAAATCCGGGCCGCAGGCCAGCGCCGATCCCAGCGGCAGGCTGAGGCTCAGGCAAAGCAGATGGCGGGGCCAGTTACGGGTCAACATGCGAACCTCCTTGATCAATATTTGCGCAACGTGCCCAACCGATCGCACGCTGCCCGCCCGCCGGCAATCGGCCGTCGCGCAAGCGGGTGAAGGTAAGCAGATCCGCAGTCTGTTGCAATGCATAACCGGCGAGCGCATCGGCGCCTTCACAGCCGCTGGCTTTTACCCGAACGCGCGCAGGCCAGGGGCTATCAAGGTTGCCAGCGTTGCCGAGCGTGATGTCGTAGAGGCCGTCCTGCACCTTGAAGCTCAAGTCGAGTTTGCTGGACAGCGCATCGCCTCGGGCCACCGCACGCAACGTGGTCAGACTCCACGCCCGGCGGTCATTGGCCAGCGGCAGGCGGAACCAGATCAGCCCGGCCAGGTGCGCCGGTCGAGCCTCGCGCAGTGCTTTGGCGAGTCGGCTCAGTTGCTGTGGATCGGCCAGCAATTCGCGGCGATCTCCGCCCCGCTCCAGCGTCACTTCGCTTTCCACCACCGGCGCGCCACCGCTGTCCGGCAACAACGCTACACCGTAAGCCGGCAGGGCCAGGTAGAACGGTTTGTCGCTGATCCGCCCCCAGCGCTTCGCCCAGTCGCGCGCCTGCTCAGGGTCGAACAGACCGCGTCGCGGATCACTGACCGCATGCACCTGCAGCACGCTGCTGTCGACCGTTGCCAACAGCGCCGGCAGTTGCGGGCTGTCGAGCCAGGCCGGTAATGCGGTGATGCTCAAGGGCAGTGATGACGGCAACGCTGCGCGCAGATGAAGGAGGAAGTCAGCGTACGCGGGCAGCCGCGCATTGCCGGCATCGTGATCGATCTCGACCCCGGCCAGCGTGAGTCCCTGGCTTTGCCAGTCATCGATCACCTGAAGGATCTGCGCCGTGACCTGATCCTGATCCAGTGCCTTGAGCTGGCCATCGAGGCGAATCACCGCGATCAGAGGCCGGCCATCGCTCTTCAGCAATTGCGGATCGATCCGCGCCCGGCTCCAGCCTGCTTGTGGGAAAGCCTGCAACGCCAATACCCGCAAGGTCGAGAAATCAGTGCGGCTGCCCTTGAGCGCCGCCTCATGGCCCGACGTCCACTGGCGTTGCCAGACGTAGAGTTGTTGATCGAGGGGCGCTGCTTCCTGACGCTCGCAGGCAGACAGCAGCAGGGCTGTGGCAAGCAATGCCGACAGCCCGAAAAGAAACCGCATGACGTGCAAATCCCTGGCAACACAAGGCTGCAAGGTTACACAAAACCGACGGGAGCGCGGCCGCTCCCGGAAAAAACGCGCTACGGTTTACGGGCGATGATGACCTGACTTTTCGCCATGACGCTGTCCAGCGCATGTTTGATCTGCGTGCCACGCGGCGAATTGAGCACGGCCTCCCAGGTCTTGGTCCATTGATTGAGCAACGGATGATCGGGGCTGCCCAGGTCCACGTTGGCTTCCCAGAACAGCAACATCCACAGTGACCGATAGAAACCGTACTGGCTGTGGCTGACGATCTCCAGGCCCGCTTCGCTGACCATGGCCTTGAACTGCTCCTCGCTGATGATGCGAATGTGGTTGGGCTTTTCGAAGTACTCCGGTATGGCGATGCCTTTTTGCACATCTTCGGAACTGGGGTGCGGCACGCTCAGCAGATACAGGGCGCCCGGCTGGCCAATCCGCACCAGTTCGGCGAGGAACTGTGCCGGATCGTCGACATGTTCAAGCACCTCGGTGGACACCACGCGGGTCGCGGTGTTGTCGGCGATCGGCAGCGGATTGCCGTCGGTGACGTGGTACTCGACGCTGCGGGCCGAGGTTTCGCTGAGCCGCTGGCGGGCGGCTTCGATCTTGGCTGCATCGATGTCGGCGACGATGATCCGCGCCCCGCGCATCCCGCAGAACTGCATGTTGCCGCCGTCGCCGCAACCGACGTCGACCAGTGTGTCCTCGGGGCCCACCGTGAAGCCTTTGTACAGCTCGCCGGTGTCATGATTGAACCAGCCGCTGAGCATGGCATCGCGCAAGCCGAGCTGGAACGTGTCGACGTCCTCGACCACCGGCGCGGCAGGCTGTGCAGGCGTCGATGCCGTGAGTTTCTTCAAAAGTCTCAGCATGGGTTGGCTCCAGAAAAAGGGTCGACGTTGGGCGAAAGGGTTTGCAGCGGTTGGCGGGCGATGATCACCGGACGAGGTCGCAGGCTTCGAGTCAGCACGCGGATCATGAGCCGGAGACCTCGACGGTTGTCATCGCACGATGTTCGAACAGCTGCGCCAGAAAGTCCTGCAAGCGCTGCTCGGCCACGGCCTGGCTGCAGAATCCTTGCAGGCTCAGAACAGCTTGAGACGACATTTGTGCATAACGTTGTGGCTGGTTTTTCGCCACGTCGTAACTGTCGCGGTAAGCGACGCAGACCGACGCCCAGTTGGTCACGTAACGCAGCGTGCGGAACGCCTTGCGCGGATCGTGGGGCCACGCGGTGAGTTCGTCGGTGGACTCGACCAGGAACGCATTGTCCTCGCTCAGGTAATCGATCATCGCCGTGGTGCGCGGCGCCACCGCTGGTTTGCCGCAGGACATGAACTCCATCAACGGCAGGCACTGGCCCTCGCCGTAGGACGTGTTCACCACGTAACGGGTCGCCTGCACCAGTCGCTCGTAGTCCGCGTCCGCGAGGTAGCCGTAGATCAGCACGATGCGGCAGCGGTAGGAGCGGTTTTTGTACAGGTGATGAAGGATGTCGCTGAGGGCCTCTTCGGCATCGTGGTGGGTGAGTTTGAGCACCAGCGTTGCGTCCTCGACCTCACGGAATGTCACGCAGAACGCACTGAGCATGTCTTCCCAGTTCTTGCGTCCGTCGCCGGGGTTGAACACCGAGGTGTACACCACGCCATCCAGCAACAACTCTTGCTCGCGAACCGGCGCCTCGAAATCGATGCCCTTGCCACGACGCAGATGCTTCGGGCCGAAGGCGTCGAGATTGAGTTGGCGACTGTCGGCCACCAGTCCCTTGATCTTCAGGCGCACCGGCCCCGTCGAGGGCTGGCCTTGCAGTTGGGCGCCCCGGGCGGCAAAGCGGTCCCACACCGGCGCCGGCACCGCGACAATCGGGTAGTCGGCGCCCATGGCCTCGCGCACCGCGTCGACCGTGTAACTGGAATGGGTGATCGCCGCCCCGCAGGCGCGCAACACCGTGCGCCAGTCATTGCGTGGCTCGCCGTCGAAAGGCTCGTTGGGGATAGTGCTGAACTCCCAGGCGAACACCGGCAACGTCGGGCAAGCCAGATGAATCGGTGTGCGATGGGGCGGCGAGAACGACAGGAACACGCACGGCTCGCCACGGGCCAGGCATTCCAGGTACAGCGCATCGACTTCGCGGGCCGGGTCCGTCACTTCCACCACCCGCCCGAGACGCTCGAGCACCGGCCGGTATTCCTTGAGCACGAAGTAATAGCTGTACTCGGAACGGCCAAGGTTCTGCGCGATGGTGTGCTGGTTGGTTTCCGAATGAATGATGATCAGCATGAGGCGTTGTCCGTCACGGGGGCGGCATCGGCGGCCGCTGGCTCAAGGCCGAAGAAGTCCGCCAGGCGCTGCTGCACCGGGGCGAAGGCGCAGTAGTCGTGCATGCGCTCGACGGCGGCGACCGACATTCGGCGATAGTCCTGCGGTTGCGCCTTGGCCATCCGGTAACTGTTTTCGTAGGCACTTTTGAGCGAGCCCCAGTCCGGCCGGTGACGCAGGGTGCGGTAGATGATGCGGGTGTCCTGCGGCCAGATCGTCAGCTCTTCGCTGGACTTGACGACAAAGGCCACCGAATCGTCGATGTAGTCTTCCATCGCCGTGTGATCCGGAGCGATCACCGGTTTACCGCTGGACATGAACTCCATCAGCGGCAGGCACAGGCCTTCGCAGCGCGAAGCATTGACGTAAAAACTGGCAGCCTGGTAGAGCCGCGCATACTGCGGATCGTCCAGATAGCCGTGCAGCACCAGCACCCGGCAGGCGAACGGCGTCAGTTGCGCGAGCAAGGTCATCAGTTCGCTGTAATAGGACGCCAGATCGTTCTGGGTGATCTTCAGCACCAGCGTTGCGTCAGACGTTTCGCGAAAGGCCCAGCAGAACGCCGTGATCAAGTGATGCCAGTTCTTGCGGCCATCCTTGGGGTTGAACACGGTCACGTAGATCACGCCATCGACCGTGGTTTCGACCACCCCCGAGGTATCCGGAAGATCCAGCGGTGGGGGCTCGTCCACCGCCACTTCATGGGGGCCGGCAATGTTCGGCAGGCGTCGTTCGAGCCAGGCATGGGCCTTGTCCGAGAACAGATCGCGAAAGCCTTCCCAGTAGCCGTGATGCAGGTATTTCACGCGGGCCATGGGCTCAGGTTGATCGCTCGGGTTCAACGCCCACAGACGCAGGTAATGACGGGCGATGACCAGACGGCGCTTGAGTGTCAGGGGCGGCGGACGGCGCGCCTCGATGTCCGCCAGTTGCTCGGCGGTCAGCGGTTTGGGCAGCAGATCATCGGCGCACAGCCCCAGCGTGCGGCTGTCGAAAATGCAGCCCTTGATCGCCAGGGTCGCCCCGGGATTGATCGGCGCGCTGAAAGATTGCTCACGAATGGCCGCGAAGTTTTCCCACAGCGGAGTCGGCAATACCAGGACCGGAAAGTCTTCGCCCATGGCTCGTCGGATTGCCCGGGCAGTGTGGCTCGACAGCGTGATGACCCGTCCCTGTCGGGCAAGCATCTGCGTCCAGTCCTGACGTTGATCGCCATCCCACGACTCATCGGGGATGGAATCGAACTCCCATGCAATCACGCAGATCGTCGGGCATTCCAGATCGGTCGGGGTATTTTGCGGCGGGGTGAAGGACAGAAACACACTGCTTTCGCCGGCAGCGAGCAGTTGTCGATACAGTGGATCGACTTCGTCGCGGGCGGACACCACATGCACCCGCCCCAGACTTTCGAGCACCGGGCGATAGGCCTTGAGCACGAAGTAATAGCTGTATTCGGGACGCCCGAGACTCTGGCTGATGGAGCGGTCGTTGACGTCCGAGTAGAGAATGAAATTCATGGCATCCCACGGTGCGACCGCCATCCCGGCAGCCTCACGCTATGACGGCCAGGCATCGGATCGGGTCGGCATGGCCGACAGTCGTCCTGTGTCCGAAGCACGTCGTCGTTCTTGTTTTAGTGGTCAGTTTCACCGTATTGCGCAACCACTTGGGCAACGCTCGGTAAACCGCGACGAGGGGCATTCTAAACACATCCGTTCAGGATTCGTGAACCGCCCGGCGAGAAAAACCGGGCTACGCTGACGAGAACTGACCGGTCACGGTTTGGTCGGTTGAAATTGCCGAGCAATTGGCACAGATTGGCAACCAAACAACTACAACAACGACTTCACCCGTCTTGCGACCGGATTTTTTCCCGGTCAGACAGACATCCCCTCAAAGCCTGTGGGAAGCGGTGAAAGTTAAAGACCAAGGGGTCGCTGTTTGAAAAAACGTCTGTTCATCACGGGCCTCAGCGGGTTCGTGGGACAACATATCCAGTCGCGCCTGATGCTCGATGACTCGGTGTGGGAACTGCTGCCTGCCGCTTCGCCCTTCGACCTGACGGACCCGCAAAGCCTCATCGACCTCTGGCCGCAATTGCCTGACGCCGTGATTCACCTGGCCGGTCAGACATTCGTCCCCGAGGCGTTCCGCGATCCGGCCCGCACCTTCGACATCAATCTGCTCGGCACCCTGAATCTGTTGCAGGCGCTCAAGGCCAGAGGCTTCAAGGGCCCGTTTCTGTATGTCAGTTCCGGCGACGTGTACGGTCAGGTCGACGAATCCGCACTGGCGATCACCGAGCAACAGCCGCCCTGCCCGCGCAATCCCTACGCAGTGAGCAAACTGTCCGCCGAATTCCTCAGCCTGCAATGGGGCCTGAGCGAAGGCTGGCCAGTGCTGGTGGCGCGTCCGTTCAACCACATCGGCACCGGGCAGAAAGACAGCTTCGTCATCGCCAGCGCCGCGCGGCAGATCAACCGCATCAAGCAGGAGCTGCAAGCGCCGCAACTGGAAGTCGGCGACATCGATGTCACCCGGGACTTCCTCGACGTCGACGACGTGGTTTCGGCCTATTTCGCGCTGCTGGAAAAAGGCACGCCGGGACAGGTCTACAACATTTGTTCGGGCCATGAGCAAAGCATCCGCAGCCTCATCGAGCAGATGGGCGACCTGGCCGAGGTCGAGCTGCAACTGGTTCAGGACCCCGCGCGCATGCGCCGCGCGGATCAGCGTCGTGTCTGCGGCAGCCATCAACGGCTCGCCCGGACCACAGGATGGACGCCGCAAATCTCTATACAACAATCCCTGCGGGCGATCCTGTCCGACTGGGAGAAGCGAGTACGACAAGAATGACAAAAAGTGCATTGATCACAGGGATCACCGGCCAGGACGGCGCGTATCTGGCCAGACTGCTGCTCGACAAGGGTTACAAGGTTCACGGCCTGGTGGCGCGGCGCAGCAGCGACTCGCGCTGGCGCCTGCGGGAAATGGGCGTTGAAGCCGACATCGTGTACCTGGACGGCGACATGGCCGACGCCTGCTCGGTGCAGCGCGCGGTCATCAAGTCGGCGCCGGACGAGGTCTATAACCTCGCCGCACAAAGCTTCGTCGCTGCGTCCTGGGATCAACCGGTGACCACCGGCATCGTCGATGGCCTGGGCGTGACTCACCTGCTTGAAGCCATCCGCCAGTTCAGCCCGCACACGCGCTTCTACCAGGCGTCCACCAGCGAAATGTTCGGTCTGATCCAGGCCGAGCAACAGGACGAGAACACCCCGTTCTACCCGCGCAGCCCGTACGGCGTGGCCAAACTCTATGGCCACTGGATCACCGTCAACTACCGTGAAAGTTTCAACCTGCACGCCAGCAGCGGCATCCTGTTCAACCATGAATCGCCACTGCGCGGCATCGAATTCGTGACCCGCAAGGTCACCGACGCGGCCGCCCGGATCAAGCAGGGCAAACAGCAGGAACTGGCCCTGGGCAACATCGACGCCAAGCGTGACTGGGGGTTTGCCGGCGATTACGTCGAGGCCATGTGGCTGATGCTGCAACAGGACAAGCCTGACGACTTCGTGGTCGCCACCGGGGTGACCACCACCGTGCGCGAGATGTGCCACATTGCCTTCGATCACGTGGGTCTCAACTACCGCGACTACGTGAAGATCGACCCGGCGTTCTTCCGCCCGGCCGAAGTCGAAGTGCTGCTCGGCAATCCGGCCAAGGCCCAGCGCGTGCTGGGCTGGAAACCGAAAACCGACCTCGACACCCTGATCCGCATGATGATGGATGCGGACATGAAACGCGTCGCCAAGGAGTAGGCCATGCTGATCCCCGTGATTCTGTCCGGCGGTGCCGGTACCCGTTTGTGGCCGGTGTCCCGCGAGGGCCACCCGAAACCGTTCATGACCCTGCCCGACGGCCAGTCGCTGCTGGGCAAGACCTATCGGCGTGCCGCCGGTCTGCTGGACGGCTGGGGCGACATCGTCACGGTGACCAACCGCGAGTACTACTTCCAGAGCAAGGATCACTATCAGGCCGCGCGCCTGTCCCGGCATCGCGGGCACTTTTTGCTTGAGCCCACCGGGCGCAACACCGCCCCGGCCATCGCGGCTGCGGCGCTGGCACTGCAAGCCCTGCACGGCGACGAGGCGATCATGGTGGTGATGCCCGCCGACCACTTGATCGTCAACGAAGACGCGCTCAAGAGTGCGGTCGAACACGCGGTCAATCTGGCGAAGGACGGTTATCTGGTGACCTTCGGCGTGGTGCCGACCGCCCCGGAAACCGGCTTCGGCTACATCGAGACCGGTGCGCCGCTGGATGCCAGGGGCG
Organism: Pseudomonas sp. FW215-R2; assembly: GCF_058789255.1. Lineage (NCBI taxonomy): Bacteria > Pseudomonadati > Pseudomonadota > Gammaproteobacteria > Pseudomonadales > Pseudomonadaceae > Pseudomonas > Pseudomonas sp. FW215-R2. The sequence continues at coordinate 160,592 of NZ_JBYTBO010000016.1, read as the reverse complement.
CGGCCAAAGTGCAGCGTTTCGTGGAGAAACCCGACCTGCAAACCGCCACCCACTACCTGGAAAGCGGCAATTTCCTGTGGAACTCGGGGATGTTCTGTTTCTCCATTGCAACGCTGATCGCCGAACTGCAACTGCACGCTCCGGAACTGCTCGAACAGACCCGCACCTGCATGGCGGCAAGCGAGCCGCTGGAGACCACCGGTTACCTGCAACAGGAACTGTCACCGGCGCTGTTCGCCGAGATCACTGACATCTCCATCGACTACGCGTTGATGGAGCGCTCGGAAAAAGTCGTGGTCGTACCCGCCAGTTTCGACTGGAGCGATATCGGTTCCTGGGGCGCCGTCGCGGCGCTGGTGCCGGCCGACGCCGACAACAACCGCGCCAGCGGCGAAGCGATCTTCATCGACAGCCGCAACAATTTCGTTCAAAGCGAAGGCCGGTTGGTGGCCGCCGTGGGTGTGGAAGACCTGATCGTCATCGACACCGCCGACGCCGTGCTGGTGGCCCACGCCGACCGTGCGCAGGATGTACGGCGGGTGGCCAAACAGCTCAAGGACAAGTCCCACGAAGCCTATCGCCTGCATCGCACGGTCAGCCGTCCGTGGGGCACCTACACCGTGCTCGAGGAGGGCCCGCGCTTCAAGATCAAGCGCATCGTGGTCAAGCCTGGCGGCAAGTTGTCGTTGCAGATGCACCATCACCGCAACGAACACTGGGTGGTGGTCGAAGGCATGGCCAAGGTCACCAACAACGGCAGTGGCACGACGCTGGTGGCCAAGAACGAATCGACGTTCATCGCCGCCGGGCACAAGCATCGTCTGGAAAACCCGGGCGTGATCGACCTGGTGATCATCGAAGTGCAAAGTGGCGAATACCTGGGAGAGGACGACATCGTCCGCTTCGAAGACCAATACGGCAGGACGGTTTAAATGCTGTTTTCCCTGTACCGCTCGCTGCATGACTATCGAGGGTTCATTCTCGGCAGCGTGCAGCGAGAGTTTCAATCGCGGTATCGCAATTCACTGCTGGGGGCCTTGTGGCCCGTGTTCAATCCGCTGTCGATGATCATCGTTTACACCGTGATCTTTTCCCACATCATGCGCGCTCGCTTGCCGGGCGTGGATGACAGCATGGCCTACAGCATTTACCTCTGCGCCGGTCTGCTGGCATGGGGGCTGTTTTCCGAAATCACCCTGCGCAGCCAGAACATGTTTCTGGACAACGCCAACCTGCTGAAGAAAATCAGCTTCCCCAGAATCTGCCTGCCGGTGATTGTGCTCTGCAACGCGGCGATCAACTTTGCCATCATCATCGGCCTGTTCCTCGGGTTTCTGCTGATCACCGGGCGCTGGCCGGGCATGGCACTGCTGGCGCTGATCCCCCTGATTGCGCTGCAGATGATGTTCTGCGCAGGACTGGGCATGGTCCTCGGCGTATTGAACGTGTTCTTTCGCGATGTCGGCCAGCTCTTCGCCATCTGCCTGCAGTTCTGGTTCTGGCTGACGCCGATCGTGTACCCGATGAGCATCCTCCCGGAGTGGGTCCAGCGCCTGCTGCAACTCAACCCGTTGACCAACCTGATCGGCAGCTATCAGAACCTGTTCCTGTACGGGCAGTGGCCCGTCTGGAACTCCCTGCTGCCGGTGTTCATTGCCGCGCTGGTGATGTGCCTGATCGGCCTGCGCCTGTTTCGCAGGCGCGTCGGTGAAATGGTGGATGAACTCTGATGGGGCATATCCGCGTAACCGGCCTGGGCAAGGCTTACAAACAGTATCCGACACGCTGGAGTCGCCTGGCGGAATGGCTGATCCCGTTTTCCCCGCTGCGCCACAGCCAGCATTGGGTGTTGCAGGATGTCGCTTTCGAAATCGCCCCCGGTGAGGCGGTGGGCATCGTCGGCGCCAACGGTGCGGGTAAAAGCACGTTGCTGAAGATGATCACCGGCACCACCCAACCCACCTGCGGCAAGATCGAGACTGAAGGTCGCGTCGCCGCATTGCTGGAGTTGGGCATGGGGTTTCACCCGGACTTTACCGGCCGCCAGAATGCGATCATGGCCGGGCAGCTGCTGGGCATGCAGGTCGACGAAATCGAAGCGTTGATGCCCGACATCGAACATTTCGCAGAAATCGGCGAGGCCATCGACCATCCCGTCCGCACCTATTCCAGCGGCATGCAGATGCGCCTGGCCTTCAGCGTCGCCACCGCACGGCGACCGGATATCCTGATCGTCGACGAAGCCCTGTCGGTGGGTGACTCCTACTTCCAGCACAAGAGCTTCGACCGCATTCGCAGCTTCCGCAAGGCGGGCACCACATTGCTGATCGTGTCCCACGACCGCTTTGCGATCCAGTCGATCTGCGACTCGGCCATCCTGCTCAAGGACGGCCACATGGCCATGTACGACAAGCCGGAAGTGGTACTCGATTATTACAACGCCGTGATGGCCGAACGCGAAGGCCAGGTCGTGCGTCAGGAAAAACTCACCGGCGGCGAAGTGCGGACCGTGTCCGGCACCGGTGAGGCCGTCATTCTCGGGGTGCGCCTGCTGGATGAACAGGAGCGTTCCATCGATGCTGTCGAGGTCGGTCAGCCGGTGGTGCTGGAAGTGCAGGTCGAAGTACGCAGCGACATTGAACGACTGGTGCTCGGCTTCCTGATCAAGGATCGCCTGGGCATGATGATGTATGGCATCAATACCCATCGCCTCGACAAGGCACTGACGGACCTGCACGCCGGAGAGCGCTTCACCTATCGCTTTGCCTTCGTGATGGGACTGGGTAAGGGCAATTACTCGGTATCGCTAAGTCTTTCGCGCCTGGACTCCCATCTGGATCGAAACTTCGAGTGGCGCGACTATGGCCTGGTGTTTCATGTGATCAACGGCCGCCAGGAGGATTTTGTCGGTGGCTCGTGGCTCAACGCCAAGGCCTCGATAACCCGCAATGCCGGTGCTGCTCTGACAGAGCGCGCGCCATGACCCGGTTGCTGGTCGAATGCACCCACGTGTTCCGGCACCCGAAAATCAATTCGGGGATTCAGCGGGTGGTGCGCAACGTCATCAAGCAATTGCCGCCGAGCGCCGAAGGTGTCGAGTGCGTGCCGGTGGTCTTGCTCAAGGGCAAGCTGTACCGCGTGACACGTCTGGCGCCACTGGATTCGCCGCTGCTCAACGCCGTCGTCACGTTTGGCGAGCGCCTGGAGCGGCTGGCCCATCGTTTCTGGCAACTGCATCAGCGCCTCGACAGTCGTTGCCGGACCCAACTGACACGACGTGCGCTATACGTCAGCTATCGCCTGGCGTCGTTCGGCCTGTTCGGCATTCCGTTGCGGCTGGTCGAGCAGGTCAACCGCTTTCAGTTGCCCCAGCGCTGCGAGCCTTTGCAACACCGGCCGGGCGATCACCTGGTGTTGCTGGATTCGTCCTGGCACTCGGACTTTTTCCTGCATGCCGAACGGCTCAAACGCGAAGGCGTGGGCATCGTTGCAGTGATCTACGACTTGATTCCCCTGACCCACCCGCAGTTTTACGACACGCGGCTGGTGCAGGTTTTCAGCGAATGGTTCGACTGGATTACCCGCACCGCCGATGGCTACCTGGCGATTTCCGCCACGGTGCGCGATCAGGTTCATGAGGAAGTGCAGCGCCGCCTCGGTTCGGCACAGGTCGAAAAATGCTGGTTCGACTATTTCCACCTCGGGTCGGAGCTGGATCTGCAGAGCGTCGAAGCCACCGTCGAGCCGCGCCTGGAACGTCTGTTCGCCACACCGGAGCCGGTGTTCCTGATGGTCAGCACCATCGAGCCGCGCAAGAACCACGACTATCTGCTGGATGCTTTCGAACGTGCCTGGGCGGCCGGTTCGAATGCTCGGCTGTGCATCGCCGGACGCATCGGCTGGAAGTGCGACGCCCTGCTCGCCCGGGTGCGCAACCACGGCGAACTGAACCGGCGCCTGTTCATGTTCAACGACCTGAGCGACACCAGCCTGGAACACGCGTATGCCCATTCCAGCGCATTGGTGTTCCCGTCGTTCGTCGAAGGCTTCGGCCTGCCGCTGGTGGAAGCCATGCAGCGCGGATTGCCGGCGATGGGCAGCGATATCGCGGTGTTCCGTGAGATCGGCGGCGAGTTCATGGCCTATTTCGATTTGCAGGACCCGCAATGCCTCGCCGACCTGGTGATCGCCTTCGAGCGCAGCGGCCAATTCCCCGCTGCCCGCAATGTGGCCGACTGGCAATGGATCGGCTGGCGCGAAGCCAGTCAGCAACTGGCCGAACGCACCGCACGCCACGTGCTGCAAGCGCCCGCGGCGCAAGCGAGGTCCCATGCGCATAGCCCTTAACGCGCGGATTCTCCAGGCACCGCGCACCGGAATCGGCCACTACGTCGTCGAGCTGGTGAACGCCTTGCACGCGCAAACCGATATCGACGTGGCGCTGTTCCACGGCTGGGGCTGGAGTTCGCAGTTGCCGGAAGCGGCAATGCCCGGTTACTCGCGCCTGACCCCAATGCTGCGCAAGATCCCCGGCGCCTATCAGGCCCGCCGCTGGCTGGAGCAGAAACGCTTCGATCAGGGCCGCACGCCCGACATCGACCTTTACCACGAACCGAGCCTGTGGCCGCTGGCCTTCGACGGCCCGACCGTGATCACCCTGCACGACCTGACGCACCTGCATTTCCCGGACACCCAACCGCAGACACGACTCAGGGAAATCGAACGTCGGCTGGCCGACGGCATCCGGCAGGCGCGGGTGATTCTGACCGACTCGCAAGCCATCGCCGACGAAGCCCAAGACTATTTCGGACTGCCTGCCGAACGCTTCGTGGTGGCGCCCCTGGGTGTCGCCGAGCGCTTTCATCCGCGCGAGCCGCAAGCCATCGACGCGGTGCTCAAGGCGCATGCCGTGGAGGCGCGGGAGTATTTCCTGTGTGTCGGCACCCTGGAGCCGCGCAAGAACCTGGGCCTGGCCCTGCGTGCCCACGCGCTATTGCCTGAAGCCGTGCGCCAGCGCTTCCCGCTGTTGATCGTCGGCATGGCCGGCTGGCAGCGTGAGCAGTTCAGTGACGAATTGCGTCAGGCCCTGGCCAGCGGTCATGTGTGCCTGCTCGGCTACTTGCCGGATGAGCAGGTCGCGCAATTGCTGGCCGGCGCCCGGGCGCTGGTTTTTCCCTCGTTGTATGAAGGTTTTGGCCTGCCGGTGCTGGAAGCGATGGCCAGTGGCACGCCCGTGGTGGTCACCCGATCCTCGGCAATGCCGGAAGTCGCGGGTGCCGCCGGCAACTATATTGAAGCTGACGATGCAGAAGGCTTGCGCGATACGCTGAGCCGCCTGATCGACGATCAAGTGCATTGGCAGGCATGCCGAGAAGCCGGATTGCAGCAGGCACGGCTTTTTTCCTGGAAGCGTTGCGCGCAGGCCACGGCCGGCGCCTACCGCCAGGCTTTGGGAGGTTGAATGCGAGTTCTTCATTTTTTCAAGACGTACCTGCCTGACTCGGTCGGCGGCATCGAGCAAGTGATCTTCCAGCTCTGCGAAAGCGGCGCCCAGCATGGTATCGAAGGCCAGGTGCTGACCCTCAGCGCCAATCCCGAACCGGCGGTGCTGCAACTGGGCCAGCACGAAGTGCATCGGGCCAGGCTCGATATCCAGTTCGCTTCCACCGGGTTTTCCTGGAGCGTGTTCAAGCAGTTTCGCGAACTGGCCGCCGAAGCCGACGTGATCAACTATCACTTCCCGTGGCCGTTCATGGATCTGGTGCATTTCGCCAGCGGTGTGAACAAACCGAGCGTGGTGACCTACCACTCGGACATCATTCGCCAGAAGAACCTGCTCAAGCTCTATCGCCCGTTGATGAACCGTTTCCTCGCCAGCGCCGACCGGATTGTTGCGGCCTCGCCGAACTACCTGCACACCAGCGATGTGTTGCAGCAGTTCCAGGACAAGACCCGCGTCATCCCCTACGGCTTGAACAAAGCCGGTTATCCACAACCCGACGTCGAGCGCATGAACCGCTGGCGCCAGCAGCTTGGGGATAAGTTTTTCCTGTTCGTCGGGGTGATGCGCTACTACAAGGGCCTGCACATCCTGCTCGAAGCCTTGAAAGACGTGGACTACCCGGTGGTGATCGTCGGTGCCGGCCCGCTGGAGCAGGAACTGCACGCCCAGGCCGCTGCGCTGGGGCTGCGCAATATCCACTTCCTCGGACGCCTGAGCGATGAAGACAAGGTCGCCCTGCTGCAATTGAGCTACGCCATTGTCTTCCCGTCGCATCTGCGCTCGGAAGCGTTCGGCATTTCGCTGCTGGAAGGCGCGATGTACGGCAAACCGATGATATCCAGCGAGATCGGCACCGGCACCAGCTACATCAATATCCACAACGAAACCGGGCTGGTCGTGCCGCCGAGTCATCCACAGGCGTTTCGCGAAGCGATGCGCACCCTGTGGGAAAACCCGACTCGCGCCGCCGAAATGGGCGTCAAGGCTGAAGCCCGTTACCGGCAGTTATTCACAGCCGACGAAATGGGTCGCAAGTGGACGGCGCTGTATCAGGAATTGCTGGAGGAAAAGGCGCTGTCCTACGCCTGATCCTCTACAGATCCAGCACCAGCGGCTGGGCACTTTGCGCCGGCACCGCACAGCAAATCAGCACTTGTCCTTCCTCCGGCACGTCGGCCGGGGGCTGTGGATAATTCACCGCACCGCTGATCAGCCGCGTCTTGCAGGTGCCGCATGATCCTCCGCGACAGCTGAACTCGGGACGCAAGCCACGACTTTCCGCCAGCTCCAGCAGACTGCCGCCATCGGGCTGCCACCGCGCTTCCTTGGCCGAACGCTCGAAGACCACCGGCACCGAGGTGGTGACGGCCGGCAATTGTTCGATCACGATGGCGTCCGGATCGGCCTGCCGCTTGAGGGTCGAGGGGCCAAAGGTTTCGGCGTGGATCTGGTCGTCACGCACGTCCAGTTCACGCAGGCTGTCGTAAAGGCCTTGGGTAAAGCCGCCGGGGCCGCAAAGCACAAAGTCGATCTGATCGAAGTCCTCGACGTCCAGCAGGTTCCTCAGCAATGAGCCGTCGATGCGCCCGTGCAGGTCGTAATCCTCGCCTTCCACCAGATCGGGCTCCGGCTGGCTGAGCAGGCGCAACACCCGCACCGCATCGCCGGCGTCCTCCAACAAGCGGTCCAGCTCCGCGCGAAACGGTTGGTCGGCAAGACTGCGAGAACTCTGGATCAGCCAGGTCGGACGAATCCGCCGGGTGCGCAGGCCCTGATACACCACCTCACGCAGCATCGACAGCAACGGCGTGATCCCGACCCCGGCCGCCAGCAGCACCAAGGGCCGACGCTCCAGCGGCGCCACGGTGAAATGCCCTTGGGGCGAGCGCGCCTCCAGCACATCACCGACGCGCACCTGATCGTGCAGATGCGTCGATATCCGCCCTTCACGCTTTACGCTGATCCGGAAGAAATCATCCGACGGCGCACCCGACAGACTGTAAGTGCGGATGAACACCTCGCCATCGAGTTTGAAGCGCAGCGGCAGATGTTGCCCGGCCTGAAATACCGGCAAACCGGCCCCATCCACGGGTTCGAGGTAGAACGAACGAATGTGCTGGCTCTGCGCTTCAATCCGCGTCACCCGCAGCGGCCGCCAGCTGTCACCCAGAGCCTGGGCTTGCAAACGTGCGTCGGCCTGAGCCCAGGTGCCGGTCAACAGACTGGTCGGCGACATGCCGTCGAAGCGCCAGCGCAGGGCCAACGCGCCCGGACGCCGCACCGCTTTTTCCACCTCGAACGTCCACAACCGCTCGGCGCCCTGGAAGGCTGCGATCTGCGGCCCGTCGAGAATGACCTCGGTACGGCCGCTGAGCTGCAACAGATCACCTGTGGAAAAGTCGATGAACAGCAAGCCAGCCCGGGGATTGAGCAGCAGGTTGCCGAGGGTGTTGAAGTGCAGGTTGCCGGCAAAATCCGGGATGGTCAGGCGATTGCCTTCCACCCGCACGAAACCGGCCTGGCCGCCACGGTGCGAAACATCCACCGAACGCTCGCCGTCGACATCGACATAACTGGCGACGAAGAAGGTGTCGGCCGTTTCGATCAGCGCGACCGCCGCGTCATCCAGCCCATCGAAATGCTCGGCACGCCGGGTTCGCGGGTCTGCCAGCGGCACTCGCTGGAACTGGCGCAACTGAATGTACTGCGGGCAGTTGCCGAAGGACTGATCGACCGTCAAGTCGAAGCCGCTCGTACCCAGGTTGCCAATGTGGCCGTTGAGGCGATTGCGCCGACGGGTGTGCAACTCGATGCCGAGCAGGCCGATGGCCGCACCTGCCTGCAACTGCGCCGGGTCATCAAAGGCGGGCAGACTGTCGAAGTGCAACTGCGTCGGTTCCGGAGAGTGCGCGAAACCCGGCTCACCCTCCAGCACACTGGCCCAGGGACGGCCATCGGCATCCACCGCGCCGAACAGCATGAAGGGTAATTGCTGATAGAACTGACGGTGCTGATCCGGCATCCAGGTGCGAATCACCTTACGACCGAATTCCTCCATGCGCTCGGCAACGCCGACCTGCGCTTGCAGTTGTCGCTCGCCGGCGTGCCAGGGTGAACGTTCCATGACGACCTCTCCCCCACGCCAGCGGCGCAGTCTGGATGGTGAACCTCAGGCGCTGGTTTGCAGACCGGCGACGGTACGTGGCATGCCGATAAAACCGGGCAATGCTTCAACCCGCGCCAGCCAGGCGCGCACGTTGGCATAGTCGTCCAGCGACACATTGCCTTCCGGCGCATGGGCGATGTAGCTGTAGGCCGAGACGTCGGCGATGGTCGGCTCGCTGCCGACCAGGAACGGAGTCTTGCCCAGTTCCAGATCCATCACCTTGAGCAGGTTGTGCGCACGGGTGATCGCCTCATCGGCGTTGAGTTTCGCCCCGAACACCGTGACCAATCGCGCTGCTGCCGGGCCAAAGGCAATCGGCCCCGCCGCTGCCGACAGCCAGCGCTGGACGCGCGCCGCGCCGACCGGGTCGCTCGGCAGCCAGCGACCGTTGCCGTACTTCTGCGCCAGATACACCAGAATCGCATTGGAATCGGCCAGCACCACGCCGTTGTCATCAATGGCCGGCACTTGCCCGAAGCTGTTGATCGCCAGGTAATCAGGTTGTTTGTGCTCGCCCTTGGCCAGATCGACGAAGATCAGTTCGGTCGGCAGTTGCAACAGGGACAGCATCAGCTCGACCCGGTGGGCGTGGCCGGAACGAGGGAAGTTGTAGAGTTTGATCGCTTGCATGGTCGACTCCGCAGGGCTTAGGCGCCGCTCAGGAGGGTCGGCGGCCGTGGCAGTCATCTTCCACCTATCGCGAAAACAACAGAATCACCAGCAAACGCAATCCATTATTTCTCTGGATGAAATAACGCCGCGTTTTTCAGGGCCGGATGCTCACGCAAGGCGTTCACGGTGTAATCGACAAAACTGCGCACCCGGGCCGGCGCCTTGCGCCCGCCCTGATACACCACGTGGATTGGCAGCGGCGGCAACTCGTACTCGGCGAGAACGATTTCCAGCTCACCGGAGGCGATCTTGCCGGCAACCTGATAAGACAGCACCCGAGTCAATCCAAGTCCCAGGCAAGCGGCCGCAATCGCGGCCTGATTGGCGGTGACCACCAGCCGAGGCTCGGGCCTGACGCTCAAGGGTTCACCGTCCTCCAGGAATGGCCAGCTGCGCAGTTGGCCGATGGCCGAAGTCGCCACCACCGGCGCGCCCGCCAACGCCTGTGGATGGGTTGGCCGACCGTGAACGGCAAAATACCCAGGCGAGCCGCAAATCACCCGGCGCACCTCACCGACCCGGATCGCATGCTGATTGCTGTCCGGCAAATCACCGATGCGGATCGCCACATCGACCCCTTCCTCGACCATGCTCACCACGCGATCCAGCAGCAAGGCGTTGATGGAAACGTCCGGGTACTGCGTCAGATAACCCGCCATCACCGGTGTGACAAACAGCTCGCCGAACAATACCGGCGCAGTCACCGTCAATTGCCCACGGGGCTGGGTGTGGCTGCCGGCGGCGGAGTCTTCCGCTTCCTGCACCTCGGCAAGAATCCTCCGACAGTCTTCCAGGTAACGCTGGCCCGCCTCGCTCAGATGCACGCTGCGGGTGGTGCGAATCAGCAATTGCGTACCGATCCGCTGCTCCAGCGCCGCCACCGCCCGGGTAATGCTGGCCGCCGACAGACCCAAGCGCCGCGCCGCCGCGGAAAAGCCCTGCTCCTGAGCAACGGCCGCGAAAACCTGCATTTCCTGGAAGCGATCCATGGTGTCCCCGAAGTGGATGAAAAACCGCCTCGCATTATAGGCAGTCCCCGATCTTCAACGGGCATGGCCGAACGACCGCCGATCCAGAATTGATATTTTTATTTTCAGTTGTATTGATGAATGATTTATTTCGTGTCATTTATAGCCTCGCCGATCACAGGAATGATCCAGCGCGCCACCCGGATGGCGGGCACCTGTTTTCCTAACGCCCTCCCAGGAGTCGACAAAATGAACAAGACAGAACTTCTAGGTGCTCTGGCGCTGTGCGCATTCAGCTTCATGGCCCATGCCGATGAAGACAGCCTGCGTATCGGTATCGAAGCCGCCTACCCACCCTTTTCCTACAAAACGCCGGAAGGCAATGTCAGCGGGTTCGACTACGACATCGGCAACGCCTTGTGCGAAGAGATGAAGGTCAAGTGCGAGTGGGTCATTCAGGAGTTCGACGGCATGATTCCGTCGCTCAAGGTGCGCAAGATCGACGCCGTGCTGTCGTCGATGTCGATCACCGAAGACCGGATGAAGTCGGTCGACTTCAGCAAAAAGTACTACCACACGCCGGGCAAGTTCGCGATGAAGGCCGGCAGCGTAATCAACGACCCGCTGGTGGACCTCAAGGGCAAGAAACTCGGCGTGCAACGCTCATCGACCTATGACCGGTTTGCCACCGAGCAACTGGAAAAGGCCGGCGTCGTCGTGGTGCGCTACGGCTCGCAGAACGAAGCCTTCCTCGACCTTGCCTCGGGTCGCCTGGACGCCACCCTCGCCGACATCGTCAACACCGACGAAAGCTTCATCAAGACACCGGCCGGACAAGGTTTCGCCCTGACCGGGCCGGACATCAACGACCCGAAATACTTCGGCCGTGGTGCCGGGATCGCGGTGCGCAAAGGTGACGTCGCCAACACGGCGCGCCTGAACGCGGCGATCGACGCCATCCGCGCCAACGGCAAATACCAGCAAGTGATGGGCAAGTATTTCGCCTTCGATATCTACGGCGAATAAACCGTCGCCTCCGCCCGGCGCCAGCCCGCTGCAGGCGCCCTTCGGGCTTGTCTTGCGCGCCTTCGGGCGCACGCTTGAGGAACTTCATCATGCTCCACGGCTACGGATCGAGCATTCTCGATGGTGCCTGGCTGACCATCAACCTGGCCCTGACCTCCATGTCGCTGGCCATTGCCCTGGGCCTGATCGGCGCGGCGTTTCGCCTGTCGCCGCTCAAATGGCTGGCCATGCTCGGGGAAGGCTACACGACCCTGATTCGCGGCATTCCCGATCTGGTGCTGATCCTGCTGATTTTCTATGGCGGCCAGGATCTGGTGAACCGCATCGCCCTGGCGTGCGGTTACACCCGCTACATCGACATCAATCCCTTCATCGCTGGTGTCTGCACCATGGGTTTCATTTTTGGTGCCTATCTCTCGGAAACCTTTCGCGGTGCCTTCATGGCCATCCCCAAAGGTCAGGCGGAAGCCGGTGCGGCCTATGGCATGCGCGGCACGCAAGTGTTCTGGCGGATTCTGGTGCCGCAGATGATTCGCTTCGCCATTCCGGGGTTCACCAACAACTGGCTGGTGCTGACCAAATCCACCGCGCTGATTTCGGTCATCGGCCTGCAGGACATGATGTTCAAGGCCAAGAACGCCGCCGACGCCACTCACGAGCCGTTCACGTTTTTCATTGCGGTGGCGGCGCTGTACCTGATGCTCACCAGCGTGTCGCTGCTGGTGCTGCGCGCTCTGGAAAAACACTATTCGGTCGGCATCAAAGCCGCCGAGTTGTGAGGAGAACCTGCCGATGATGCTCGACTACAACCTGATCTGGGAAAACCTGCCGCTGTATTTCGACGGCGCCTTGTTGACCCTCAAAGTCCTGCTCATTTCCCTGAGCCTGGGGCTGGTCCTGGCGGTTCCGCTGGCGCTGATGCGGGTGTCGCGCTCGCCGCTGCTCAGCTTCCCGGCGTGGCTCTACACCTACGTGATTCGCGGCACGCCGATGCTGGTGCAACTGTTCCTGATCTATTACGGCCTGGCGCAGTTCGAATCGGTGCGCCAAAGCGTGCTCTGGCCCTACCTCTCCAGCGCCACGTTCTGTGCCTGCCTGGCGTTCGCCATCAATACCAGTGCCTACAGCGCGGAGTTGCTGGCGGGCAGCCTGAAGTCCACGTCTCACGGCGAAATCGAAGCCGCCCGGGCAATGGGCATGTCCCGCCTGACCCTGTACCGCCGCATCTTGCTGCCATCGGCCTTGCGCCGGGCACTGCCGCAGTACAGCAACGAAGTGTTGATGATGCTGCAAACCACGAGCCTGGCCTCCATCGTCACGCTGGTGGATATCACCGGCGCGGCACGCACGGTGAGCTCGCGGTTCTATATGCCGTTCGAAGCGTTCATCACCGCCGGCCTCGTCTACCTCGCCCTGACTTTCATTCTGGTGCGCCTGTTCAAGCTGGCCGAACGCCGCTGGCTGGCCTACCTGGCACCGCGCAAGCACTAAGGAGCTGACATGGAAAAGATTCAATACCTGTTGCCGTGGAGCGCTTCGGGCACCGAACGGTCACTGTCGGTGTTCCGGTTTGGCGCCGGCCCGCGCAAGGCGTACATCCAGGCCTCCCTGCATGCCGACGAGCTGCCGGGGATGCGCGTGGCCGTCGAGCTCAAGCGCCGCCTGCTGGAACTGGAAGCACAGGGTCGCCTGAACGGCGTGATCGAGCTGGTGCCGATGGCCAACCCGATCGGCATCGCCCAGATGTTCCAGGCCACCCATCAAGGTCGCTTCGAGTTCGCCAGCGGCAAGAACTTCAATCGCGACTTCCCGGAGCTGGCCGAAGCCGTGGCGCCATTGCTCAAAGGCCGGTTGGGCGATGACGCCGACGCCAACGTCGCGCTGATCCGCCGCGCCTTGATCGACACCCTCGCCGACATGCCGCCACCGGCCTCGGAACTCGATGGCCTGCGTCGCCTGTTGCTGCAACATGCCTGTGACGCCGATGTGGTGCTCGACCTGCATTGCGATTTCGAGTCGGTGATGCTGCTCTACACCATGCCGCAACACTGGGGACGCCTGCATTCACTGGCCGCACGCCTGGGTGCCGAGGTCACGTTGCTGGCCGAAGACGCTGGCGGCAGTGCATTCGACGAGGCCTGTGCGGTGCCGTGGCTGCGCCTGACCGAACTGTTCCCGGAAGCCAACATTCCCTTGGCCTGCGCGGCGACCACCATCGAATTGCGCGGCATGGCCGACACCGAACGCGAGCAATGCACTCACAGTGCGCAGGCGATTCTCGGCTACCTCGCCGAACAGGGGTTGATCAGCGGTGAATGGCCGCCAGCGCCGTCGAGCCGTTGCGAGGCGATGCCGTTCGCCGGCGCGCAGTACGCCTGTGCGCCGCACCCGGGCGTGGTCAGTTTCCTGCAACCGCTGGGGGCGCGGGTCAAGGTCGGCGATCCGCTGTTCGAAGTCCATGATCCGCTCAACGACCGTCACAGCATCGTCCGCGCCTGCACCGACGGCGTGCTCTATGCCCGCGAACGCCTGCGCTTTGCCCAACCCGGTCTGTGGCTGGCCAAGGTCGCCGGTTTCACCCCTATTCGCCAAGGCCGCTTGCTCAGCGACTGATGCCAGAGAGTTCACACCATGTACAAACTTGAAATTCAGGACCTGCACAAAAGCTACGGCGCCCACCAGGTGCTCAAGGGCGTGTCCCTGCAGGCCCAGGCTGGCGATGTGATCAGCATCATCGGCTCCAGCGGGTCAGGCAAAAGCACCTTCCTGCGTTGCATCAACCTGCTGGAACAACCCAACGCCGGCAGCATTGTGCTCAATGGCGAACCGCTGAAACTGGTGGCGAATAAACTGGGCGAACTCAAGGCAGCCGAACCCCGACAGTTGCAACGCATGCGTTCACGGTTGTCGATGGTGTTTCAGCACTTCAACCTGTGGTCGCACATGAGCGCCCTGGAAAACGTCATGGAAGCCCCGGTGCATGTACTGGGCGTGGGCAAGAAAGAGGCCCGGGAAAAGGCCGAGCACTATTTGAACAAAGTTGGCGTGGCGCATCGCAAGGATGCCTGGCCCGCCCACATGTCGGGTGGCGAACAGCAGCGCGTGGCAATTGCCCGCGCACTGGCCATGGAACCGGAAGTGATGCTGTTCGACGAACCGACTTCGGCGCTCGATCCCGAACTGGTGGGCGAAGTGCTGCGGGTCATGCAGGACCTCGCCCAGGAGGGTCGCACCATGGTGGTTGTGACCCACGAAATGGGCTTCGCCCGTGAGGTTTCCAATCAATTGGTGTTCCTGCACAAAGGGCTGGTCGAGGAGCGCGGAGATCCACGTGAAGTGCTGGTCAATCCGCAGTCAGAACGCCTCCAGCAGTTTCTGGCCGGGAGCCTGAAGTAAGCCCGACCGCTTCGCTCGGCGTTGTCCTGCAACGGTTGGCTTCGGATACACTCCAGCCAACCTTGTCAGGCGCAGCCCTTCTCTCACTTTCAGGAACTGTTGATCCGGATATGCCCAGCCCATCGAAAGACACCACGGTCTACGCCGCACCGGTCATGCGCAAACTGGCGGAAATCGTTGCCGATCTGCCGCCGTCGCTGCGCAAGGTGGCTGACTTCATCCTGCGTCATCCGCTGAAAGCCGCGACGCTGACGATCGAGGAAATGGCCCACGAAACATCGACCTCGCCCGCCGCCGTCAACCGACTGGCCAAGGCGATGGACCTCGGTGGTTATATGGGCATGAGGGCTGAACTGGTAGCGACGTTGCAGCAGATGGTGTCGCCGGTCGACAAGCTGCGTAATGAACTGGCTCATCGTCCGGGCGGAGCGTTTGGCCTGCATGAGCAGATCGAGAGCGCCAGCAGCAACCTGGCCACGGCGGCGACCAACAACCACGCCGAAGCCTTCGAAGCGTTCGTCACCCGGCTGACCACTGCGCGCAAGATCTACATCCTCGGGTTCGGCAACAGCGTCTACTTCGCCGGCCTCGCCGCCTCGACCCTGATGCCGTTCTGCGCCGACGCCACCGCCATCAGCATGGAGGGCGGCAACGAAAACGCCGCGTACCGACTGGCCGCGATCACCGATCAGGATGTGTTGCTGGCGATTTCCCTGCCGCGTTATTCCCTCGACACCCTGCAACTCGCCCGATTCGCCAACCAACGCGGTGCGTCGGTACTGGCGATCACCGACTCACCGGCCTCGCCGCTCACCAGCATTGCCGAGCATGTGCTGTTTGCGCCTTGCGATCATCCGGTGCTGACCAGTTCCAACGTGGCCATGCTGGCGTTGATCGAGGGACTGGTCGCGGGCGTAATGGCGCGCAACAAGGAAGCGGTCAAACTGGCGACCGAGCTGACCGAAAGCGTGATGTCTTACCTGCACATCCCCAACGGCAGCAAATCGCCGAAGAAGTGATGCGTGAAGGGGGCGCCGGTATATCCCGGGCGCCCCCTTCGATCAGATCAAGGCTGAGAAACCGGCTGATCGCTGGTCACCCGCGCAGCCTGCCCGGCCGCCGGTTTGACCCACGTCAGATAAGCCAGCACCAGCAACACGATCCAGACCACGCCGACGATCAGCGCTGCCTGGGTGTCCGGGAAGTAACCCAGCACGCCGAACACGAACAGCATGAAGGCAATCGCCGCCATCGGTGCGTACGGCCAGAACGGTACCGGGAATTTCAGTTGCGCCACCTGCTCGGCCGTCATCGAACGACGCATGGCCACCTGGGTGAACAGAATCATCAGCCAGACCCACACCGTGGCGAAGGTCGCGATGGAAGCGATCAGCAGGAACACGTTTTCCGGGATCAGGTAGTTCAGCAACACGCCCAGCAGCAGCGCGCAGCTCATCACAATCACCGTCAGCCACGGCACGCCATTGCGTGACAGCTGAGCGAAGCCTTTCGGCGCATGCCCTTGCTGAGCCAGGCCGTACATCATGCGGCCCGCACCGAAAATGTCGCTGTTGATGGCCGACACCGCCGCCGAGATCACCACAATGTTCAGAATCGTGGCCGCCGAGCTGATGCCCAGGTGGTCAAAAATCTGCACGAACGGGCTGCCCTGGCTGCCAATCTGCTGCCACGGGAAGATCGACATCAGCACCAGCATCGTCAGCACATAGAACAGCAGGATGCGCAGCGGCACGGCGTTGATCGCCTTGGGCAGCACACGGTGCGGGTCCTTGGCTTCACCGGCAGTCACACCGATGATTTCGATACCACCGAAGGCAAACATCACCACCGCAAACGAGGCGATCAGGCCACCTATGCCATTGGGCATGAAACCGCCCTGGGTCCACAGGTTGCTGATATCGGTCGCCTGACCGGGGGCGGTGCTGATGCCGAACAACATGATGCCGAAGCCGCCGAGGATCATCGCGACGATAGCCGCGACCTTGAGCAACGACAGCCAGAACTCCATTTCACCGAAGACTTTGACGTTGCACAGGTTCAGGCCGCCGACCACCGAAACGATGCCCAGCACCCAGATCCAGCGCGAGACTTCCGGAAACCAGAAGCCCATGTAGATGCCGAACGCCGTCACATCGGCCATGCCGACGATGACCATTTCGAACGCGTAGGTCCAACCGAGGATGAAGCCCGCCATCGGGCCGAGATAGGTGCTCGCGTAATGCCCGAACGAGCCGGCGACCGGGTTGTGTACCGCCATCTCGCCCAAGGCGCGCATGACCATGAACACCGCCGCGCCACCAATCAGGTAAGCGAGCAGAACGGCAGGACCGGCCATCTGGATGGCCGAGGCAGAACCGTAGAACAACCCGGTACCGATCGCGGATCCCAGGGCCATGAAGCGAATGTGTCGGGCCGAAAGCCCGCGTTTCAAACCTTTTGCTGGCTGCTGCATTTTTCGTCCTTATTTATTGTTATTCGACGCAAAAATCGAAACGCCAACAGGCCGGCCTCCACGCAGAGTGGAAGACAGCCTGTTGGCGATGAGGCACTTACAGACTCGGCAGCAAGTTCGCCGGAACCAACTCATTCAGAGTCCGCGAAGCCAGCAGCTCAGTCGCTGCATTGATGTCCGGCGCGAAGAAGCGGTCCTTCTCGTAGAACGGCACTTCGCGACGCAGAATCGCCCGGGCCTGTTCCAGTTTGGTCGAGGTCTTCAGGCCGTTGCGCAGGTCCAGACCTTGCGCCGCCGCCAGCCATTCCACCGCGAGAATCCCGCGAGTGTTCTCGGCCATTTCCCACAGGCGCTTGCCGGCAGCCGGGGCCATCGACACGTGGTCTTCCTGGTTGGCGGAGGTTGGCAGGCTATCCACCGAATGCGGATGGGCCAGTGCCTTGTTCTCGCTGGCCAGTGCGGCCGCAGTCACTTGGGCAATCATGAAACCGGAGTTCACGCCACCGTTGGCCACCAGGAACGGCGGCAGTTGCGACATGTGTTTGTCCATCATCAACGAGATACGGCGCTCGCTCAGCGAACCGATTTCCGCAATGGCCAAAGCCATGTTGTCGGCAGCCATGGCCACCGGTTCGGCGTGAAAGTTGCCGCCGGAAATCACGTCGCCTTCAGCCGCGAATACCAATGGGTTGTCGGACACGGCGTTGGCTTCGATCACCAGCACCTCGGCAGCCTGACGGAACTGGGTCAGGCAGGCGCCCATGACTTGCGGCTGGCAGCGCAGCGAGTACGGGTCCTGGACCTTTTCGCAATTCTGGTGCGAATCGGACACTTCACTGCGCTCGCCCAGCAGATCGCGGTAAGCAGCAGCGGTGTCAATCTGGCCTTTCTGGCCACGAGCGGCGTGGATACGGGCGTCGAACGGCGAACGCGAACCGAGCACCGCTTCAACTGTAAGACCACCCAGCGCCAGCGCGCCGGCAAACAGGTCTTCACCTTCGAACAGGCCGCGCAGCGCGAATGCGGTAGAGACCTGAGTACCGTTGAGCAGCGCCAGGCCTTCCTTCGCAGCCAGTGTCAGCGGGGTCAGACCGGCGACTTTCAGCGCTTCGGTCGCTTCCATCCACTCGCCCTTGTAGCGCGCCTTGCCTTCGCCCAGCAGTACCAGCGACATGTGCGCCAGCGGTGCCAGGTCGCCGGATGCACCGACCGAACCTTTCAACGGAATGTGCGGGTAAACCTCGGCGTTGATCAGGGCGATCAGCGCATCGATCACCACGCGGCGGATGCCGGAGAAACCACGGCTCAGGCTGTTGACCTTGAGCACCATGATCAAACGCACCAGCTCATCGCTGATCGGCTGACCAACGCCAGCGGCGTGGGACAGCACCAGCGAACGCTGGAGGTTTTCCAGGTCTTCGCTGGCGATGCGGGTCGAGGCCAGCAGGCCGAAACCGGTGTTGATGCCGTAGGCAGTGCGGTTCTCGGCGAGAATCTGCTCGACGCAGGCGACGCTGGCTTCGATCTGGGCAGCAGCGCTGTAATCGAGGCTCAGTTTGACCGGGTTCTGGTAGACGTCACGCAGTTGGGACAGGCTCAGTTGGCCAGGGATCAGGTTCAGTGCAGTCATGTTCAGGCTCCTTTAACCGAAGTAATCATTGGCAGGTTCAAGCCCTGCTCCTTGGCGCAGTCGATGGCGATCTGGTAACCGGCATCGGCGTGGCGCATCACACCGGTGCCCGGGTCGTTGTGCAGCACACGAGCGATACGCTCGGCCGCTTCGTCTGTACCGTCGCAGACAATCACCATGCCCGAGTGCTGCGAGAAGCCCATGCCGACGCCGCCACCGTGGTGCAGCGACACCCAGGTTGCGCCGCTCGCGGTGTTCAGCAGCGCGTTGAGCAGTGGCCAGTCGGAGACGGCATCGGAACCATCCTGCATCGATTCGGTTTCACGGTTCGGGCTGGAGACCGAGCCGGAGTCGAGGTGGTCGCGACCGATCACGATCGGTGCCGACAGCTCGCCACGACGGACCATTTCGTTGAACGCCAGGCCGAGCTTGGCGCGCTGGCCCAGACCCACCCAGCAGATGCGTGCCGGCAGACCCTGGAAGCTGATGCGCTCGCGGGCCATGTCCAGCCAGTTGTGCAGGTGCGCGTCGTCCGGGATCAGTTCCTTGACCTTGGCGTCGGTCTTGTAGATGTCCTGTGGATCACCCGACAGCGCCGCCCAGCGGAACGGGCCGATGCCACGGCAGAACAGCGGACGGATGTAGGCCGGGACGAAGCCCGGGAAGTCGAAGGCGTTTTCCACGCCCTCTTCCTGGGCCATTTGACGGATGTTGTTGCCGTAGTCGAAGGTCGGGATGCCTTGCTTCTGGAAGTCCAGCATCGCTTTGACGTGGACGGCCATCGATTGCTTGGCGGCTTTGATTACAGCGGCCGGTTCGGTCTTGGCGCGGGCGCGGTATTCGTCCCAGGTCCAGCCGGCCGGCAGGTAACCGTTCAATGGATCGTGGGCGCTGGTCTGGTCGGTGACCATGTCCGGGCGCACGCCGCGACGAACCAGTTCCGGGAGGATTTCCGCAGCGTTGCCCAGCAGCGCGATGGAGATCGCCTTGCCTTCTTTGGTGTACTTGGTGATGCGCGCCAGGGCGTCGTCGAGGTCTTTGGCTTGCTCGTCGACGTAGCGGCTTTTCAGGCGGAAATCGATGCTCACCTGCTGGCATTCAATGTTCAGCGAGCAGGCACCGGCCAGGGTCGCGGCCAGTGGCTGAGCGCCGCCCATACCGCCGAGGCCGGCGGTCAGGACCCAGCGGCCCTTGAGGTTGGAGTTGTAATGCTGGCGACCGGCTTCGACGAAGGTTTCGTAGGTGCCCTGGACGATGCCCTGGCTGCCGATGTAGATCCAGCTGCCGGCGGTCATCTGGCCGTACATGGCCAGGCCTTTGGCGTCGAGTTCGTTGAAGTGTTCCCAGGTCGCCCAGTGCGGCACCAGGTTGGAGTTGGCGATCAGTACGCGCGGCGCATTGCTGTGGGTCTTGAACACGCCGACCGGTTTGCCGGACTGCACCAGCAGGGTTTCGTCGTCGTTCAGGTTGGTCAGGCTTTCGACGATCTTGTCGTAGCACTCCCAGTTGCGCGCAGCGCGGCCGATGCCACCGTAAACCACCAGTTCTTTCGGGTTCTCGGCCACTTCCGGGTCAAGGTTGTTCATCAACATGCGCAGCGGCGCTTCGGTCAGCCAGCTCTTGGCGGTCAGCTTGTTGCCGCGGGCGGCGCGGATTTCAACGTCACGGAATTTGGTGCGGTTGTTGTCAGTCACGAAAAAGACTCCTCAGCGATCAATTCAAACCAACCCTGGCGATGGGCAAGCGGCTTGTGCGCCCCTTGGCGCGACAAGCGAATCAGTGGACGTGATGCTCGGTTTCTTTCAACTCGTATGCATACGTCTTTACTTGTACATACAAGCATATGCAATTGAACGGCCAACTTGTTGAGAAGCTATTCAACAAGAACCGCAGACATGGCTGGAGAGCGCCAAAATCAAGGGTTGCGGCGTATTTCAGTTTTTTTACAGGGAGTGTTTTGAGCGGCAGGGGACTGTTACAGAAGCGTGGCGTTGCGCCTTGCTGGGGTGTTCGGTAACAAAAAGTGGGGAACATGCCACAACCTGGAGGCCCCAATGGGCCTCCAGGCTGTGACCGTTTATTACGGGTTACCCTTGTGGATAACTTATTCCACCGTCACCGACTTCGCCAGGTTGCGCGGCTGATCCACGTCGGTGCCTTTGAGCACAGCGACGTAGTACGACAGCAGTTGCAACGGGATGGTGTAGAGGATCGGCGACAGGATGTCGTGGATGTGCGGCATCTGCACCACGTGAGTGCCTTCGCCGTTGGTCATCCCGGCCTTTTCGTCAGCGAACACGATCAGTTCGCCGCCACGTGCACGGACTTCCTGCAGGTTGGACTTGAGCTTCTCGAGCAGTTCGTTGTTCGGCGCCACGGTGACCACCGGCATGTCGTTATCCACAAGTGCCAGCGGGCCATGCTTCAGTTCGCCGGCCGGATAGGCTTCGGCATGGATGTAAGAGATTTCCTTGAGCTTCAGCGCCCCTTCCATCGCTACCGGGTATTGCGCACCACGACCGAGGAACAGGGTGTGGTTCTTGTCGGCGAACAGTTCGGCGATTTTTTCCACGGTGCTGTCCATGGCCAGCGCTTCGCCCAAGCGAGTTGGCAGGCGACGCAATTCTTCGACCAGTCGGGCTTCAACGCCTTTTTCCAGAGTGCCGCGGACCTGGCCCAGGGACAGGGTCAGCAGCAGCAGGCCGACCAGTTGCGTGGTGAACGCCTTGGTCGAGGCCACGCCGATTTCGCGACCGGCCTGGGTCAGCAGGGTCAGGTCGGATTCGCGCACCAGCGAACTGATGCCGACGTTGCAGATCGCCAGGCTGCCGAGGAAACCCAGCTCCTTGGCGTTGCGCAGGGCGGCCAGGGTGTCGGCGGTTTCGCCGGACTGGGAGATGGTGACGAACAGTGTATCCGGCTGCACCACCACCTTGCGGTAGCGGAACTCACTGGCAACTTCGACCTGACACGGAATCCCCGCCAGCTCTTCGAGCCAGTAACGGGCAACCATACCGGCGTGATAACTGGTGCCGCACGCCACGATCTGCACATTGCGCACCTTGGCGAACAGTTCGGCGGCCTGCGGGCCGAACGCCTGCACCAGCACCTGATCCGAGCTCAATCGACCTTCCAGCGTGCGTTGCACCACGGATGGCTGCTCGTGGATTTCCTTGAGCATGTAGTGGCGGAACTCGCCTTTGTCGGCGGCTTCGGCACCGTCGGTGTACTGCACGGTCTGGCGCTCGACGGCTTTGCCGGTCACGTCCCAGATCTGCACCTTGTCACGCTGGATTTCGGCGATATCGCCCTCTTCCAGGTACATGAAACGGTCGGTGACCTGACGCAGGGCCAGTTGGTCGGAAGCGAGGAAGTTCTCGCCCAGACCCAGGCCGATCACCAGCGGGCTGCCGCTGCGAGCCGCGACCAGGCGATCCGGTTGCAGCGCGTGGATGACCGCCAGACCGTAGGCGCCATGCAGTTCCTTGACCGTTGCCTTCAGGGCGTCGGACAGGTCCGGCAGCGCCTTGAGTTTTTCAGTCAGCAGGTGGGCGATGACTTCGGTATCGGTGTCGGAAGAGAACACGTAACCCTGCGCCTTGAGTTGCTCACGCAGCGCTTCATGATTTTCGATGATGCCGTTGTGCACCACCGCGACGTTACCGGAGAAATGTGGGTGGGCATTGCGCTCGCTCGGCGCGCCATGGGTTGCCCAGCGGGTGTGGGCGATACCGAGACGGCCAATCAGCGGATGTTCAGCCAGGGCTGCGTCCAGTTCGCTGACCTTGCCGACACGACGGGTGCGTTCCAGCGTGCCGTCATTGGTGTACACCGCCACACCGGCACTGTCATAACCCCGGTATTCGAGGCGCTTGAGGCCCTCGACCAGGATGGCGGTGATGTTACGTTCAGCTACCGCGCCGACAATTCCACACATGCTTATTTCTCCTGACTGACCGTCGCGCAAATCAAATTGATACCGCGAGCCTGAATCTGATCCCGTGCCTCCTGCGGCAGGCGATCATCGGTGATTAGGGTATGGACACTGCTCCACGGCAGCTCCAGGTTTGGAATCTTGCGGCCGATCTTGTCGGCCTCGACCATCACGATCACTTCCCGCGCCACTTCCGCCATCACCCGGCTCAGGCCGAGCAGTTCATTGAAGGTGGTGGTGCCACGCACCAGATCGATGCCATCGGCACCGATAAACAACTGATCGAAGTCGTAAGAGCGTAGTACCTGCTCGGCGACCTGGCCCTGAAAGGATTCCGAATGGGGATCCCAGGTACCACCGGTCATCAGCAGGACAGGTTCGTGTTCGAGTTCGCTCAAGGCGTTGGCGACGTGCAGGGAGTTGGTCATCACCACCAGACCCGGCTGCTGGCCGAGCTCGGGAATCATCGCGGCCGTGGTGCTGCCGCTGTCGATGATGATGCGGGCGTGTTCGCGGATACGTGTGACTGCAGCGCGAGCAATCGCCTGTTTGTATTTGGAAACGTTCTGACTGACGTCGGCCACCAGTTCCTGAGGCATGGTGATCGCTCCGCCGTAACGGCGCAGTAGCAGACCATGGCTTTCCAGTGCGGCCAGATCTTTGCGAATCGTAACTTCCGAGGTTTCGAAACGCTTGGCGAGCTCGTCGACACTGACTTCGCCCTGCTCATTGAGCAAGGCCAGAATGTTGTGGCGACGTTGGGGTGTGTTGCGTTTCGACATGGCGCGCTAAGTTTCGATTCGAAAGATAATGAAAGCAATCAAAACCTATCGCAGCAAAACCGTCAAGACGGAGGATGAAAAAAAATCGCTGCCCGTAGGCAGCGATTTTTCAGATTGAAGCGCTGTGGATAACTCAGCTCTTCTTGATCTTCTCCGGCCGCTTCCAGCCATCGATGTTCTTCTGCCGCGCACGGCCGACGGCCAACTGGGCGTTATCCACATTCTGGGTGATGGTCGAACCGGCTGCGGTGGTTGCACCCGCGGAGATATCCACAGGCGCCACCAGCGAGTTGTTGGAGCCGATGAACACATCTTCGCCCAACACGGTTTTCCACTTGTTCGCACCATCGTAGTTGCAGGTGATGGTGCCGGCGCCGATGTTGGTGCGGGCACCGATCTCGGCGTCGCCCAGATAGGTCAGGTGTCCGGCCTTGGCACCCTCGCCCATGCGGGCGTTTTTCAGTTCGACAAAGTTACCCACATGGGCGCGAGCCTCCAGCACGGTGCCCGGGCGCAGGCGTGCAAACGGGCCGGCATCGCTGCCTTCACCGAGCACTGCACCTTCGATATGACTGTTGGCCTTGATCACCACGCCTTTGCGCAGAGTACTGTCCTTGATCACGCAGTTCGGGCCGATCACCACGTCGTCTTCGATGACCACCTTGCCTTCGAGAATGACGTTGACGTCGATCAGCACATCGCGACCGGCGGTCACTTCACCACGCACGTCAAACCGCGCCGGGTCACGCAGGGTCACACCCTGAGCCATCAGACGACGGCCAGCACGCAACTGATAGTGGCGCTCCAGTTCGGACAGTTGCTTGCGATCGTTGGCGCCCTGCACTTCCATCGGATCATGGGGTTGCTCGGTCGCAACCACCAGGCCATCACCGACCGCCATTTCAATTACGTCGGTCAGGTAATACTCGCCTTGGGCGTTGTTGTTCGACAGACGACCCATCCAGTCAGCCAGATGGCTGGCAGGCACCGCGAGAATGCCGGTATTGCCTTCGGTGATCGCACGTTGTGCTTCGCTGGCATCCTTGTGCTCGACAATCGCCGCGACCTTGCCGCTGGCGTCGCGCACGATGCGGCCATAACCGGTCGGGTCGTCCAGTTCGACGGTCAACAACCCCATCTGCCCTGGCACAACGTGCTTGAGCAGACGCTGCAGGGTTTCGACTTCGATCAGCGGCACGTCACCGTAGAGAATCAGAACAGTGTCGGCGGTGATGAACGGCACAGCCTGGGCAGTCGCATGACCGGTGCCCAACTGCTTGTCCTGCAACACGAAATTGAGATCATCGGCGGCCAGCCGCTCGCGCACCACATCGGCGCCATGGCCGATGACCACGTGAATGCGCTGTGGATCAAGTTGACGGGCACTGTGGATAACATGGCCGAGCATCGAGTCACCGGCAATCGGGTGCAGCACTTTCGGCAGTGCCGAACGCATACGGGTGCCTTGACCGGCCGCGAGGATAACGATTTCAAGAGACATGACTGGCTACCAATCCTGGGTGGTCAGCAACTGCGACCGGGTTTTTGAAAGTCGGAAAAGAAAAAAGGGTAGCCGAGGCTACCCTTTTTTATCAATCGCACAACAAGTGGCTGACGGATTAACCGCCAAACTTCTTGCGGATCTGCTGGACGGTGCGCAGCTGAGCTGCAGCCTCGGCCAGACGTGCGGACGCAGCTCCGTAGTCGAAATCTGCGCTCTTCTCATGCAGAGCAGCTTCGGCAGCCTTGAGAGCTGCTTGAGCCTGAGCTTCATCCAGGTCGGCGGCACGTTGCACGGTATCGGCAAGCACCTTGACCATGTTCGGCTGAACCTCGAGGAAACCACCGGAGATGTAGAACACCTCGGCTTCCCCGCCTTGCTTGATCAGGCGGATCGGACCCGGCTTGAGATTCGTGATCAGCGGCGCGTGGCCCAGAGCGATACCAAGATCACCCAGAGCACCGTGCGCAATCACCATCTCGACCAGGCCGGAAAAGATTTCTCCTTCCGCGCTGACGATATCGCAATGGACTGTCATAGCCATCTGATTGCCTCAACCTAAATGAGCGCCCGTTGCCGGGCGCCGGGATTACAGTTTCTTGGCTTTCTCGATCGCTTCTTCGATGCCGCCAACCATGTAGAACGCTTGTTCTGGCAGGTGGTCGTAGTCACCGTTGAGGATGCCTTTGAAGCCAGCAATGGTGTCTTTCAGGGAAACGTATTTACCCGAAGCACCGGTGAAGACTTCAGCCACGAAGAACGGCTGCGACAAGAAACGCTGGATCTTACGAGCACGGTTTACCAACTGCTTGTCGGCTTCCGACAGCTCGTCCATACCCAGGATCGCGATGATGTCCTTCAGTTCTTTGTAACGCTGCAGCACGTACTGAACACCACGAGCGGTCTCGTAGTGATCGTTGCCGATCACGTTCGGGTCCAGCTGACGCGAAGTCGAGTCCAGTGGGTCTACCGCTGGGTAGATACCCAGGGAAGCGATGTCACGGGACAGAACGACGGTGGCGTCCAAGTGAGCAAACGTGGTCGCTGGCGACGGGTCAGTCAAGTCGTCCGCAGGTACGTATACCGCTTGGATCGAAGTGATCGAACCTTCCTTGGTCGAAGTGATACGTTCTTGCAGAACGCCCATCTCTTCAGCCAGGGTCGGCTGGTAACCTACTGCCGAAGGCATACGGCCCAGCAGTGCGGATACTTCAGTACCGGCCAGGGTGTAACGATAGATGTTGTCGACGAACAGCAGAACGTCGTTACCTTCGTCACGGAACTTCTCGGCCATGGTCAGGCCGGTCAGTGCTACGCGCAGACGGTTTCCCGGCGGCTCGTTCATCTGACCGTAAACCAGTGCCACTTTGTCCAGAACGTTGGAGTCCTTCATCTCGTGGTAGAAGTCGTTACCCTCACGAGTACGCTCACCCACACCGGCGAACACGGAATAACCGCTGTGCTCGATGGCGATGTTACGGATCAGTTCCATCATGTTTACGGTTTTGCCTACACCGGCACCACCGAACAGACCGACTTTACCGCCTTTGGCAAACGGGCAAACCAGGTCGATAACCTTGATGCCGGTTTCCAGCAGGTCGTTGCCGCCTGCCTGTTCAGCGAACGAAGGCGCTGGACGGTGAATGCCCCAACGCTCGTCGGTGTCGATCGGGCCAGCTTCGTCGATCGGGTTACCGAGGACGTCCATGATCCGGCCCAGGGTCGCTTTACCGACCGGTACGGAGATGGCTGCGCCAGAATCGGTAACTTCCAGACCGCGCTTCAAGCCCTCGGTGGAACCCATCGCAATGGTGCGAACCACGCCGTCGCCCAGCTGTTGCTGAACTTCCAGAGTGGTTGCGGCCGCGCTTTGAACTGTCAGCGCGTTGTAGATGCTCGGTACGCTGTCGCGTGGAAATTCCACGTCGATAACGGCGCCGATGATTTGAACGATACGTCCGCTACTCATAGCTGGATCCTCTGAATATTTGAACCGTTAAACCGCGGCAGCGCCGCCGACGATTTCCGAGATCTCTTGGGTGATCGCAGCCTGACGCGCCTTGTTGTAGATCAGCTGCAAATCGCTGATCAAATCACCGGCGTTGTCGGTAGCGTTCTTCATCGCGATCATCCGCGCAGCTTGTTCAGCCGCGTTGTTCTCGACCACCGCCTGGTAGACCTGCGACTCCACGTAACGGACCATCAAGCCGTCCAGCAGCTCCTTGGCATCCGGTTCGTAGAGATAGTCCCAGTGGTGCTTGAGTTCTTGATCCGGGGTTGCCACCAGTGGAATCAACTGCTCCACGGTAGGCTGTTGCGTCATGGTGTTGATGAACTTGTTGGATACCACGGACAGGCGGTCAATACGGCCGTCCAGATAAGCATCCAGCATCACCTTGACACTGCCGATCAGATCATTGATCGACGGCTCTTCACCCAGGTGGCTGATAGCTGCAACGACGTTACCGCCGAAGTTGCGGAAAAAGGCCGCACCCTTGCTACCAACGACACACAGATCAATCTCGACGCCGTTTTCGCGGTTTACCGCCATGTCCTTGACCAGGGCCTTGAACAGGTTGGTGTTCAAGCCGCCGCACAGACCACGGTCACTGCTCACTACGACATAACCAACGCGCTTGATGGCGCGGTCGATCATGAACGGGTGGCGGTATTCCGGGTTGGCGTTGGCCAGATGCCCAATTACCTGGCGGATACGCTCCGCATAAGGACGGCTAGCAGCCATGCGCATTTGTGCCTTGCGCATTTTGCTGACCGCCACTTTTTCCATGGCGCTGGTAATCTTTTGCGTGCTTTTGATGCTCGCAATCTTACTGCGAATCTCTTTTGCGCCTGCCATGTAACACCTATCAGGTTAGCAAGCGGGAGCCTTGCGGCTCCCGCTGCGGCTTACCAGGTTTGGGTGGCCTTGAACTTCTCGATACCGGCTTTCATGCCAGCGTCGATTTCGTCATTGAAGTCACCCTTCACGTTGATCTTCGCCATCAAATCGGCGTGATCGCGGTTGAAGAAAGCAATCAGCGCTTGTTCGAAGCTGCCGATCTTGGCGATTTCAACGTCAGTCAGGAACCCACGCTCAGCGGCATACAGCGACAGCGCCATGTCAGCGATCGACATTGGTGCGTATTGCTTCTGCTTCATCAGCTCGGTAACGCGCTGACCATGCTCAAGTTGCTTACGGGTCGCTTCGTCCAGGTCAGAAGCGAACTGGGCGAATGCCGCCAGTTCACGGTACTGAGCCAGAGCGGTACGGATACCACCGGACAGCTTCTTGATGATCTTGGTCTGAGCGGCACCACCCACACGGGATACCGAAACACCGGCGTTCACTGCAGGGCGGATGCCCGAGTTGAACATGGCCGATTCCAGGAAGATCTGACCGTCGGTGATGGAAATCACGTTGGTCGGAACGAACGCGGAAACGTCGCCAGCCTGGGTTTCGATGATCGGCAGTGCGGTCAGGGAACCGGTTTTGCCGGTCACTGCGCCGTTGGTGAACTTCTCTACGTATTCTTCCGAAACGCGGGATGCGCGCTCCAGCAGACGGGAGTGGAGATAGAACACGTCGCCTGGGTAAGCTTCACGGCCTGGTGGACGGCGCAGCAGCAGGGAAATCTGGCGGTAAGCCACTGCTTGCTTGGACAGATCGTCATAAACGATCAGCGCGTCTTCACCGCGGTCGCGGAA
Organism: Pseudomonas sp. FW215-R2; assembly: GCF_058789255.1. Lineage (NCBI taxonomy): Bacteria > Pseudomonadati > Pseudomonadota > Gammaproteobacteria > Pseudomonadales > Pseudomonadaceae > Pseudomonas > Pseudomonas sp. FW215-R2. Next base: position 131,836 of record NZ_JBYTBO010000016.1, on the reverse strand, counting down.
GAATTCACCCATGGTGCAACCGGAGTACGGTGCCAGGAATTGCAGTGCAGGAGATTCCGAAGCACTGGCAGCCACGATGATCGTGTTGGCCAGGGCGCCGTTTTCTTCCAGCTTGCGAACCACGTTGGCGATGGTCGATTGTTTCTGACCGATTGCAACGTAGACGCAGAAAATGCCGCTGTCTTTCTGGTTGATGATCGCGTCGATCGCCAGAGCGGTCTTACCGATCTGACGGTCACCGATGATCAGCTCACGCTGGCCACGGCCGACAGGGATCATGGCATCGACAGCCTTGTAGCCAGTCTGTACAGGCTGGTCTACCGACTTACGCCAGATCACGCCTGGAGCAACTTTCTCGACCGCGTCGGTCAAGGTGTTGTTCAGCGGACCTTTGCCGTCAACAGGGTTACCCAGTGCGTCGACAACGCGACCCAGCAGTTCCTTACCAACCGGAACTTCGAGGATGCGGCCGGTGCACTTGGCGCTCATGCCTTCAGCCAGAGACTGGTAGGAGCCCAATACAACGGCACCTACGGAGTCTTGCTCCAGGTTGAGGGCCATACCGTAGACGCCGCCCGGAAACTCGATCATCTCGCCGTACATGACGTCGGCCAGACCGTGAATCCGCACGATGCCGTCAGATACGCTGACGACAGTGCCTTCGTTACGGGCTTGGGAGGTCACATCGAGCTTGTCGATGCGGCCCTTGATAATTTCACTTATTTCGGAAGGATTGAGTTGCTGCATTGCTCTGCTGCCCCTTCAAACTCAAGATTTCAATGCTTCGGCAAGTTTCGCGATTTTGCCGCGAATCGAGCCATCGATAACCAGGTCGCCGGCGCGGATAACGACACCACCTATAAGGGCAGCATCCTCCGCAACTTGCAGGCGCACTTCCCGGTTGAGTCGTGCACTGAGAACCTTGGCGAGTTTGTCTTGCTGTTCTTGGTTCAATGCAAAAGCACTGGTCACTTCAACGTCTACCGATTTCTCTTGTTCGGCCTTGTACAGGTCGAACAGAGCAGCAATCTCCGGCAGAAGCGGGAGACGGTCGTTTTCGGCAACGACATTGATGAAGTTCTGTGCCTTGGCATCAAACTTGTCGCCGCACACGTCAATGAACGTGGCGGCCTTTTCTGCGCTCGTCAGTCGCGGGGCCTTGAGCACGCGCTGCATGGTGTCGTCTTGCGACACCGCTGCAGCCAGGCCGAGCATGGCTGACCAATTGGCCAGTTGCTGGTGGGCCTGAGCGTGCTCGAAGGCCGCCTTAGCGTAAGGTCGGGCCAACGTGGTCAGTTCTGCCATGATCGCCCTCGCTTAGATTTCAGCAGCCAGTTGGTTAACCAGCTCTGCGTGCGCGTTTTGATCGATTGTGGCACCCAGGATCTTCTCGGCGCCGCCGACAGCCAGCAAGCCCACTTGGGCGCGCAGCTTGTCTTTGACACTGTTCAGTTCCTGTTCGATCTCGGCTTGAGCCTGAACCTTCACACGGTCAGCGTCGACGCGGGCCTTTTCAACGGCCTCTTCGACAATCTGGTTACCGCGTTTCTTGGCTTGCTCGATGATTTCAGCTGCCTGAGCTTTCGCTTCGCGCAGTTGCTGACCCGCTTTCTCTTGGGCCAACTCCAGGTCGCGAGCTGCTCGGCTGGCAGCGTCCAGACCATCAGCGATCTTCTTTTGACGTTCGTGCAGAGCTGCGATGACCGGAGGCCATACGAACTTCATGCAGAACAGTACAAAAATCAGGAACGCAACGGACTGGCCAATCAGGGTCGCATTAATGTTCACGCCAACACCTCGCAGTTACGTTGTCCATCACACCAAATCACTCGGAAAATCCGAATGATTAGCCAGCGATTTGACCAACGAACGGGTTCGCAAAGGTGAAGAACAGAGCGATACCAACACCGATCATGGTTACGGCGTCGAGCAGACCGGCAACGATGAACATTTTAACTTGCAGCATTGGAACCATTTCTGGCTGACGCGCTGCGCCTTCCAGGAACTTGCCGCCCAGCAGGCCGAAACCAATTGCGGTACCCAGTGCGCCCAGGCCGATCAACAGTGCAACAGCGATAGCGGTTAGACCAACTACAGTTTCCATCTTTCCTCCCGACTTTTACGTCGTATGGTTTAGGTTTTTTAGATTAAAGCGGTAAAACAAATCGTTTCATGGTGCCCCGTGAGGAGCCCCTTCCCGTTTTACCGGGAAGGACATCAGACTAGTCGAGACTGGTCTTAATGGTTTTCTTCGTGCGCCATCGACAGGTAGACGATGGTCAGCATCATGAAGATGAACGCCTGCAGGGTGATGATCAGGATGTGGAACACAGCCCACGCCCACTGCAGAACAACGCCCAGGCCGCTGAGCCAGAGCAGGCCGCTGCCGAACATCACAGCGATCAGGATGAACACCAGCTCGCCGGCATACATGTTGCCGAACAGACGCAGAGCCAGAGAGATCGGTTTGGCGATCAGGGTCACGAATTCCAGCAGGAAGTTCACCGGGATCAGCAGCGCCTGAACGAAGATGTTCTTGCTGCCGAACGGGTGCAGGGTCAGCTCGCCGATGAAGCCGCCGAGGCCCTTGACCTTGATGCTATAGAAAATGATCAGTGCGAAAACCGAGAACGCCATGCCCAGGGTCGCGTTCGGGTCGGTAGTCGACACGGCGCGGAACGGGATGTGGTGGTCGCCGGTAATCAGGATGGCCAGCTGAGGAATCCAGTCGACCGGTACCAGGTCTACGGCGTTCATCAGGAACACCCAGACGAAGATGGTCAGTGCCAGCGGTGCAATCACCGGGCTACGGCCATGGAAGCTGTCTTTCACGCTGCCATCGACGAATTCGACCAGCACTTCAACGAAGTTCTGCAGTGCACCTGGCTGACCGGAAGTCGCCTTCTTGGCCGCCATGCGGAAAAGAAGAACGAAAATCAGACCCAGCGCGACCGACCAGCCGAGGGTATCGACGTGGAAAGCCCAGAAGCCCATTTCCTTGGCTTCTGCTGCGGTGTGGGCAAAGCCCCAGCCGCCGTTGGGTAGCTGACCAAAGGTCAGGTTCTGCAAGTGGTGCTGGATATAGCCCGAAGCGGTTGTTTCTGCCATGGTTGCCTCAAACGCCCTAAGGTCTCGAAAGTCTTGTTCTCATCAGCAGGGGAGCGAACCAGCTGACCGACTGAGTCAGCACGAAGGCGCCGAATACTGCAATCGGCGCCAGTGGCTTCACACCTGCAAACACCAGTGCAAACAGCACTGCCGTCAAAATCAGTTTGCCTGCCTCGCCGGCGTAGAACGACCGGACGATGGACTGGGCTGCTCGGGCGCCGGAAAACCGAAATGCCTTGTGAGCGAAATAAACATTGGGCAGCAAGGCTATCAGGCCTCCGCAAAGTCCCGAGTATCCGGCAACGACTCCGTGCCATTGCCAGAGCGCCAAAGCGGCAATGAGCAAAATGACAAATTGAGCCATTAACACCGGAAAAACCGCCAGGCGATGGAACGGCAGGCGGTTTGGCTTGCGGGTTTCCATCACTATTGCTCTCCAATGGTCGGCTGCCGAAATTCAATAACTTGGCATAATTTGTGCCGACAAAATGCGCGCAGAGTATAGGGGCGGTTCTGCCCCTATTCAACTGTCAGGTAGTGATTTCCGACTGCGCGCTACAAGAGGAATTGTTTCAGCGGATGTGTGCGAGCACACCCTGAAGCTCATCGAGAGAGTTGTAACCGATCACCAACTGACCCTTTCCCTTCTTCCCGTGGCGGATCTGCACCGCAGAGCCTAGGCGCTCGGCCAGACGTTGCTCGAGGCGAGCGATATCCGGGTCGGGTTTGGAGGGTTCGACAGGCTCGGGTTTGCCACTCAACCACTGACGAACCAGTGCTTCAGTCTGGCGCACGGTAAGACCGCGTGCGACAACATGTCGCGCCCCTTCCACCTGCTGATTGTCCGGCAGACCGAGCAATGCACGGGCATGGCCCATTTCCAGGTCGCCGTGGGACAGCATGGTCTTGATGACTTCCGGCAGCGCAATCAGGCGCAACAGGTTGGCCACGGTGACGCGGGACTTACCCACAGCCTCGGCGACCTGTTGCTGGGTGAGCTGGAATTCCTGCTGCAGGCGCTGCAGAGCCACCGCTTCTTCGATCGGATTCAGGTCTTCGCGCTGGATGTTCTCGATCAGCGCAATGGCGATCGCGGTTTCATCCGGCACATCACGGACCATGGCCGGGATGGTTTCCTGCCCGGCCTGCTGGCTTGCACGCCAGCGACGTTCACCGGCGATGATTTCAAAGCGGCCACCACCAATCGGGCGAACCACGATTGGCTGCATCACGCCCTGAGCCTTGATCGACTGCGCCAGCTCTTCCAGCGCCTGCGGATCCATGTCCCGGCGTGGCTGATACTTGCCGCGCTGCAACAGGTCCAGTGGCAGGTGCTGCAACTCACGGCTGTCAGCCTGCGCCGCTTGTTCTTCCAGCGAGCTGACAGTCGGACCGCTCAGCAGTGCATCCAGTCCTCGTCCGAGACCTCGTTTCTTGACGGCCATGGGGATTCCTTAAGTTGGCTGAGCAGCGGCGATGCGTGAATTTTTGCGCTGACGGCGAACCATCTCGCCCGCCAGGGCCAGATAGGCCAGCGCGCCACGCGATTGCTTGTCGTAAGCCAGCGCCGGCATGCCGTAGCTCGGGGCTTCGGCCAGGCGGATGTTGCGCGGGATCACCGTGTCGTACAGCTGATCGCCGAAGTGTTCCTTGAGCTGGGCCGATACATCGTTCATCAGGCTCAGGCGCGGGTCGTACATGGTCCGCAGCAGACCTTCGACTTTCAGGTTCGGGTTCAGCAGTTCGGCGATGCGCTTGATGTTATCCACAAGGTCGCTCAAACCTTCGAGCGCAAAGTACTCGCATTGCATGGGGATAATCACCCCGTCAGCGGCGACCAGTGCGTTCAGTGTGAGCATCGACAGCGACGGCGGGCAGTCGATCAGAATGTAATCGTAGTTTTCACGGATCGGCGCCAGCGCGCTGCGCAGACGACTTTCCTTCATCTGCATTTCCAGCAGCACCACTTCGGCCGCCGTCAGATCGCGGTTGGCCGGCAGCAGTTGATAACCACCGTGTTCGGAGTAGTGCATGGCCTGGGCCAGATCGCATTCGCCGATCAGCAGGTCGTAGACCGAGTTTTCCAGGCCATGTTTATCCACACCGCTACCCATGGTGGCGTTGCCCTGTGGATCGAGATCGATCAACAGCACCCGGCGCTTGGTCGCGACCAGGGATGCTGCGAGGTTGATGCAGGTGGTGGTCTTGCCCACACCACCCTTCTGGTTCGCTATCGCGAATACCTTAGCCATTCTTGCTTGTGTTCCCAATCATGCCGTGCGGCGCAGTATCAGCAGATGGCGTTGGCCTTGGCAACCGGGTACGGCCAGGGCGTGTTCGCTATCGAGTTTGAAGTCTGCCGGCAATGCTACCAGCTCATCGGCCGGATGGACGCCCTTCATTGCCAGCCAGCGTGTATCGGCGTCGCCGAGGTGGCGAGTCCAGTTGGTGAAGTTCTCCATGCTGCTGAACGCCCGGGAAATGATCCCGTTGAACGGCTGTGCAGGCTGGAACGCTTCGACGCGACTGTGGATAACTTGTAGGTTATCCAGTTTGAGTTCGAGTTTGACCTGGGTCAGGAAGCGGGTTTTCTTGCCGTTGCTGTCCAGGCAGGTCACTTGCGAGTCCGGGTACAGGATCGCCAAAGGGATCCCCGGCATGCCGCCACCGCTACCGACGTCCAGCCAGCGGCCGTTTTCGATGAACGACATCACGCTGAGGCTATCGAGCAAGTGACGGGAAACCATTTCGTCCGGATCGCGGACGGCGGTCAGGTTGTAGGCCTGGTTCCATTTGATCAACAGGGCCAGATAACCCAGCAGCAATTCGTGCTGGGTTTCAGTGAGATTGACACCGAGCTCGCGGGCTCCTGTGGATAACTCTTCGGCGTGTTGCGAAGTGACCTTAGAACTCAAGCGCTTTGCTCCAACTGACGGCCCGCGCCGCGTTTTTTCAAATGAATCATCAACAGCGAAATCGCTGCCGGGGTCACACCCGGGATCCGCGAAGCCTGGCCCAGCGTCTCGGGACGAGTCGCGCCAAGCTTGCTCTGGATCTCCTTGGAGAGACCGGAAATGTTGGTGTAATCGATATCCACAGGCAGTTTCGTGTCTTCGCTTGCACGCAGACGGGCGATTTCGTCCTGTTGACGGTCGATGTAACCGGCGTATTTGGTCTTGATCTCGACCTGTTCGGCGACCTGTGGATCTTCGGCGCCCTGCCCGGTCACTTCGACCAGACCAGCGTAGTCGATTTCCGGACGACTCAAGAGGTTGAGCAAGTTGTATTCGTGAGTCAGCGGCGTGCCGAATTTCTCGGCAATCGCATCGCCCTGCTGAGTGCCTGGGCGAACCCAGGTGCTTTTCAGGCGCTGTTCTTCGAGTTCGATGCTTTCGCGTTTCTTGCAGAACGCTGCCCAACGCGCGTCATCGACCAGACCCAGTTCGCGACCTTTTTCGGTCAGACGCAAGTCCGCGTTGTCCTCACGCAGGATCAGGCGGTACTCGGCACGGGAAGTGAACATGCGGTACGGCTCTTGGGTACCGAGGGTAATCAGGTCGTCGACCAATACTCCGATGTACGCCTCATCGCGACGCGGGCACCAGGCTTCTTTGCCTTTCGCACGCAGTGCGGCGTTCGCGCCAGCCAGCAAACCCTGGGCGCCGGCTTCTTCGTAACCGGTGGTGCCGTTGATCTGGCCAGCGAAGAACAGACCGCCGATAACTTTGGTTTCCAGGCTGTACTTCAGGTCGCGTGGATCGAAGTAGTCGTATTCGATCGCATAACCCGGACGCACGATGTGCGCGTTTTCCATGCCGCGGATCGATTGCACGATCTGCAATTGCACGTCGAACGGCAGGCTTGTGGATATCCCGTTCGGATACAGCTCATGGGTGGTCAGACCTTCCGGTTCGATGAACACCTGATGGCTTTCCTTGTCGGCAAAGCGGTGGATCTTGTCTTCGATCGACGGGCAATAACGCGGGCCAATGCCTTCAATCTCGCCGGCAGCGGAATACATCGGCGAACGATCGAGGTTCGCGGCGATGATTTCGTGGGTACGGGCGTTGGTGTGAGTAATCCAGCAACTGACCTGGCGTGGATGTTGTTCCTTGTTGCCCATGAACGACATCACCGGGATCGGCGTATCACCCGGTTGCTCGGTCATCACCGAGAAATCCACAGACTTGCCGTCGATTCGCGGAGGCGTACCGGTTTTCAGGCGACCGACACGCAGCGGCAGTTCACGCAGACGATGCGCCAGGGCAATCGACGGCGGATCACCGGCGCGACCGCCGGAAAAATTCTGCAAACCGATGTGGATAAGTCCGCCCAGGAACGTACCGGTGGTCAACACCACGGAATCCGCGAAGAAACGCAGACCCATTTGCGTGACAACACCGCGTACTTGTTCCTGCTCGACGATCAGGTCGTCAGCGGCTTGTTGAAATATCCACAGGTTCGGTTGGTTTTCCAGAATTTCGCGGACAGCGGCTTTGTACAAAATCCGGTCGGCTTGCGCACGGGTCGCTCGTACGGCCGGGCCTTTGCGGCTGTTCAACACGCGAAACTGGATGCCGCCCTTATCGGTGGCCATGGCCATCGCGCCGCCGAGGGCGTCGATTTCCTTGACCAGATGGCTTTTGCCGATGCCACCGATGGCCGGGTTGCAACTCATGGCTCCGAGGGTTTCCACGTTATGCGTCAGCAGAAGGGTTTTTGCACCCATGCGTGCTGAGGCCAGTGCTGCCTCGGTACCGGCATGACCGCCGCCGATGACGATCACTTCAAAACGGGAAGGGAAATCCACCACGCACCTCGTGCCTGCTTAAGTAGGTAATTCAGGAATAGTTTGAGATCAGGTTTCTGGACCTGGTCGACAAGTATAGGGACTTCGCCCTTCCTAAAGAACCCTTTGCACAAAATTTAACCAGCTGTGGAGAACTCGCGGTTAAAAGAATAAAAAAGAGAGAAATTTATAAAACCTTTGTTTTAAAGCTTATTCTTACTGCCCCACATTTCTGTGGATAGATTGCTACAGGCCTTAATATTCAATATGTACAGCGATTCAAAACCCTGTGCCCATGTGGTCAGGAGGCCCTTGGATAACCGGTGTAAGCCTGTGGATGAATGAGGTGGTTATCCACAGAGGCAGTTATGTTCAGTTTTCAGGCCCTGTTATCAACTGCCCTCAGCGGCAGTTATTCACAGGGCTTAATCCACAGAAATCGGACGAATGAAGGAATCGCGGACGCGGAAAATCCGCTCAGGAACAGAAAATCTGTCCGGCACTGGAGGAAGGGAAGTCAAAGAGGAGAGACAGACAGGTCGCGAATGGACCTGTCTGTGGACAACGGAAGGGCTATTTACCGATGCAGAAGCTGGAAAAGATCCGTCCCAGCAGATCATCGGAGCTGAACGCCCCGGTAATTTCCCCGAGGGAATGCTGAGCCTGGCGCAGATCTTCTGCCAACAGTTCGCCGGCACCCGCCAGAGTCAGCTGCGCGCGACCGTGTTCAAGAGCCGCACTGGCATGACGCAAGGCTTCCAGGTGACGACGGCGTGCGCTGAAGCTGCTTTCCGAGGTCTGCTCGTAACCCATGCAGGCTTTCAGGTGATCACGCAGCAGGTCCAGGCCTTCACCGGCAGACTTGGCGCTCAGGCTGATGGTCACGTGGCCATCGTCACTGACTTCCAGGGCAATGGCTTCACCGGTGAGATCAGCCTTGTTGCGAATCAGGGTGACCTTCGCCGGATCTGGTCGGGTTTCAAGGAATTCTGGCCACAACGCGAACGGATCCGCAGCTTCCGGGGCCGTAGCATCGACCACCAACAGCACTCGATCGGCTTCGCCGATGGCCTTCAACGCTCGCTCTACACCGATCTTTTCCACATGGTCGTCGGTATCACGCAAACCGGCAGTGTCCACGACATGCAGTGGCATGCCGTCGATGTGGATATGTTCGCGCAGGATATCCCGGGTGGTGCCGGCGATCTCAGTCACGATGGCGGCTTCTCGACCGGCCAATGCGTTGAGCAGACTGGATTTGCCGGCATTCGGACGACCGGCGATCACCACGGTCATGCCGTCACGCAGCAATGCACCCTGTCCGGCTTCGCGCAAGACGGTGGATAACTCGTCACGAACCTTGTCGAGCATGCTCAGCACGTGGCCATCGGCGAGGAAGTCGATTTCTTCTTCCGGGAAATCGATGGCTGCCTCGACATAAATCCTCAAGCCGATCAGTTGTTCGGTGAGGTTATGCACACGCTGGGAAAACGCACCCTGTAAGGAACGCAAGGCATTGCGTGCAGCCTGTGCAGAACTGGCTTCGATCAGGTCGGCGATGGCCTCGGCCTGGGCGAGGTCGAGTTTGTCATTGAGGAATGCTCTTTCGCTGAACTCGCCGGGACGGGCCAGGCGGCAGCCCAGTTCCAGGCAACGCTTGAGCAACATGTCGAGGACGATCGGACCACCGTGGCCCTGCAGTTCCAGCACATCCTCGCCGGTGAACGAGTTCGGCTCGGGGAAATAAAGCGCCAGACCTTCATCCAGCACCTGTTGATCGTCACTGAAGAACGGGCCGTAGTGGGCAAACCGCGGTTTCAGTTCTCGGCCGCTGATGGCTTTGGCCGCAACGCTGGCCAGCGGCCCGGAAATTCGAACGATGCCCACGCCGCCACGGCCCTGAGCGGTGGCGACGGCTGCGATGGTTTCACGAGGTGCGCTCATAAACCGGTATCCAGACAAAAGTGGCAGATAGCAAAACGCCCCACTAGGGGGCGTTTTGAGTGGTGTTATCCACAGAGTAAGTTACGCCTCGGCTTTTTTCGTCGCCGCTTCGATCTTACGCGTGATGTACCACTGTTGAGCAATCGACAGGCAGTTGTTCACAACCCAGTACAGCACCAGACCAGCCGGGAACCACAGGAAGAAGAACGTGAAGATGATTGGCATCATTTTCATGACCTTGGCCTGCATCGGATCCGGAGGAGTCGGGTTCAGACGCTGCTGGATGAACATGGTCGCGCCCATGATGATCGGCAGGATGAAGAACGGATCCTTGATCGACAGGTCGGTAATCCACAGCATGAACGGCGCCTGGCGCATTTCCACGCTTTCCAGCAGAACCCAGTACAGCGAAAGGAAAACCGGCATCTGCACCAGGATCGGCAAGCAGCCACCCAGCGGATTGATCTTCTCTTTCTTGTACAGCTCCATCATGGCTTGCGACATTTTCTGCCGGTCATCGCCATGTTGCTCTTTCAGTGCTGCCAGTTTCGGAGCCACGGCACGCATGCGGGCCATCGACTTGTAGCTGGCGGCCGACAGAGGGAAGAAAATCCCCTTGATCAGCATGGTCAGGAAGATGATCGACCAGCCCCAGTTGCCGACGATGGCGTGGATATGTTGCAGCAGCCAGAAGATTGGCTGGGCAATGAACCACAGAATGCCGTAGTCGACGGTCAGTTCCAGACCTGGGGACAACTCTTTCAGCACCGCCTGGCTTTTCGGACCGGCGTACAGAACAGCGCTGGTCTCGACTTTTGCACCCGGTGCAGCGGTCAACGAAGGACCGGTGTAACCGATGATGTAGTTGCCTTTGCTGTCTTTACGGGTCTGAACGACGTTGTTTTCGCCTTTCGGAGCAACCCATGCAGTCACGAAGTAGTGTTGCAGCCAGGCTACCCAGCCACCGGTGACGGTTTCCTTGAGCTGACCTTTGTCCATGTCCTTCATGGACACTTTCTTGTACGGCTCGGAACTTGTCCACAGGGCGGCGCCCAGGTAAGTCGCGGTGCCGGTAGCAGTGGTCGACGATGGATCGGCGCTTGCATCGCGTTTCAGCTGGGCAAACATCGAACCGGACCAAGGCTGAGCGCTCTGGTTGTCGATCAGATAAGTGACGGTCACGTCATACAGGCCACGTTTCAGGGTGAAACGCTTGATGTAGTTGACGCCGTCCTTGCTGAACTTCAGGTCGACGACCAATTGGTCCTGACCGTCAGCCAGTTGATAAGTCTTCTTCTCCGAGGAGTAGATCGGGCGACCGGCCGGGCTTGCGTCCGGACCGTTGGTGCCGATCAGACCGCTTTGCGCCAGATAAGTACGCTCGCCGCCGTTGTCGAACAGCTGGAACGGAACGTCCGGACGATCCTGACGACGTGGATACAGAGGCAAGGTCAGTTGAGCAACATCGCCACCCTGTGGATCGATCGACAGATCGAGCACGTCGGTTTTGATCTGGATCAGATCCTTGCTGGCGGCGACCGGCGTTTCGGCAGGTGCGCTGGTATCGCTTGCGGCGCGCGGAATATCGTCACTGGCGGCAGCGTTATTGCCAGTGGCGGTGTCCGGCAAACCGGATGTAGTCGTACTGGAAGCAACATTCTGAGTCGGCAGGGCAGCCTGACCATAGTCCTGGTTCCATTTAAGAACCATGACGTAGGACACGATTGCCAGGGCGACGATCAGGATCGTGCGTTTGATATCCATGATTACTCGGCCATCGAAGAAGAACGGGAGGTAGGGATAGGTGGAACCGGGTCATAACCACCGGGATTCCACGGATGACAGCGACCTAAACGACGAAAGGTCAGCCAGCCACCGCGCAGAAGGCCATGATTTTCGATGGCTTCATACGCGTAGCAAGAACAACTGGGGTAGAAACGACAGTGACTGGCCATCAAGGGACTAATGGCGTAGCGATAAAACTGGATCGGAACGAGTGCCAGTTTACGCATCTGGACTGTCTACCCCTACAGTTTCGGTTTTGACTGCTGGTACCGGCTTGTTGCGTGCCAGACGTTTCCAGAGTTTGCCGAAATGCTGAATCAATTCGGGGTTTTCTACGTCACCCAAACCTTTGCGCGCGACGATAACGATGTCCCAGCCGACCAGTGAATCCTGGTGCAGGCGAAACGATTCGCGCATCAGACGTTTGAGGCGATTGCGCTCGACGGAGAGCTTTACGCTCTTTTTCCCGATAACCAGCCCGAGACGGGGGTGATCGAGATCGTTGTTGCGCGCAAGGAGCAGGAGATTTTTCCCCGGAACCTTGCCGGTAGGGGAGTCAAAGACTGCCTTGAAATGCCGGGGAGTAAGCAGACGCTTTTCCCGACTGAAGTCCTGACTCACCTCCAGTGCCGGATTATCAAACTGCCAGACGTGCGCGGCCTTTGGCGCGACGACGCGACAGTACTGCACGACCGTTCTTGGTAGCCATGCGAGCACGGAAACCGTGGGTACGAGCGCGTTTGATAGTGCTTGGTTGGAAAGTACGTTTCATGTCGTGTTACCTGGTTCGTCCACAACGGGCCGGAATGGCCCCCGTTTTAAGAGACCGGGGATTCTAGAGAAAGCAAGCCAATAGGTCAATTTCCAACCAACGTTTCCTTATAAATAGATCTCCAGAGCTATCCCCCCGTGAATTCCGTCCAGCCAGATATAAAAATAAAGAAGCGAAGTATTTAAAGCTTTTCTGTAAAGCTTATAAAAGCTAGACCCGGCCTCATCTGTGGATAACTGACTCGAGGCCTTGTTTTCAGCACTGTACAGAGAATGACAACTACAGTGGAAAACCGTGTTCAGCCTGTGCTGCGCTATCGGATAACCTGTGGGTGGAAACGGTGTTTATCCACAGGCTGGTTATCCACCGGGTTCGACCCCCAGTTGTCCAGTGTGCTCAGATGGGGTTATCCACAGAGCTTATTCACACACCGTTGGTCGCTTTTTCACCGGATAAGGCATTGATAAATCATGTCCACCGGACAACCTGCATGTGGATAAGTGGACGGCTGGCCGCTACAATGGCCGCTTGTTTTTGCCTCACCGGCTTTCAAATTAGGGGATTTCCGTGTCAGTGGAACTTTGGCAGCAGTGCGTGGAGCTTTTGCGCGAAGAGCTGCCAGCCCAACAATTCAACACCTGGATCCGTCCATTACAGGTCGAAGCCGAAGGCGACGAGTTGCGTGTCTACGCACCGAACCGTTTTGTTCTGGACTGGGTCAACGAAAAGTACCTGGGGCGCGTCCTTGAACTGCTGGATGAGCATGGCAATGGCCTGGCGCCGTCGCTCTCCTTATTAATAGGCAGCAAGCGCAGTTCTGCGCCGCGTGCTGCGCCGAACGCGCCACTGGCCGCGGCCGCTGCATCGCTGGCTCAAGCCAGTTCCGCGCCCGTCAGTGCTCCGGCACCCGCGCCGGCCCCAACCCCGGCCAAGCGCGCGACGCAAAAAACCGAGGAAGTCAGCGAAGAGCCGTCCCGCGACAGCTTCGACCCGATGGCGGGCGCCGCCTCCCAGCAAGCGCCGGTGCGTGCCGAACAGCGCACGGTGCAGGTCGAAGGCGCGCTCAAGCACACCAGCTACCTGAATCGCACCTTTACCTTCGAGAACTTCGTCGAAGGTAAGTCCAACCAGCTCGCCCGTGCGGCGGCCTGGCAAGTGGCGGATAACCCCAAGCACGGCTACAACCCGCTCTTCCTTTATGGTGGCGTGGGTCTGGGTAAGACGCACTTGATGCACGCGGTGGGTAACCACCTGTTAAAGAAAAACCCGAATGCCAAGGTCGTGTACCTGCATTCCGAGCGTTTCGTGGCCGACATGGTCAAGGCGCTGCAACTGAACGCGATCAACGAGTTCAAGCGTTTCTACCGTTCGGTGGACGCCCTGTTGATCGACGACATTCAGTTCTTCGCCCGCAAGGAACGTTCCCAGGAAGAATTTTTCCACACCTTCAACGCCCTGCTTGAAGGTGGCCAGCAGGTCATTCTCACCAGTGACCGCTATCCGAAGGAAATCGAAGGCCTTGAAGAGCGCCTGAAATCCCGCTTCGGCTGGGGCCTGACGGTTGCCGTCGAGCCGCCGGAGCTGGAAACCCGCGTAGCCATCTTGATGAAGAAGGCCGACCAGGCCAAAGTCGAGTTGCCACACGATGCGGCGTTCTTCATTGCCCAACGTATTCGCTCCAACGTCCGTGAGCTGGAAGGCGCGCTGAAACGCGTGATCGCCCACTCGCACTTCATGGGCCGCGATATCACCATCGAGTTGATTCGCGAATCCCTGAAAGACCTGTTGGCGTTGCAGGACAAACTGGTCTCTGTGGATAACATTCAGCGCACCGTCGCCGAGTACTACAAGATCAAGATCTCCGACTTGCTGTCCAAGCGCCGTTCGCGCTCGGTCGCTCGCCCGCGTCAGGTCGCCATGGCACTGTCCAAGGAACTGACCAACCACAGCCTGCCGGAAATCGGCGATGTGTTTGGCGGTCGCGACCACACGACGGTGTTGCACGCCTGCCGCAAGATCAACGAACTTAAGGAATCCGACGCGGACATCCGCGAGGACTACAAGAACCTGCTGCGTACACTGACCACTTGATGAACACCAGCGCAGCTTATTAAGGCAAGGGACTAGACCATGCATTTCACCATTCAACGCGAAGCCCTGTTGAAACCCCTGCAACTGGTCGCAGGCGTCGTCGAGCGCCGACAGACCTTGCCGGTACTGTCCAACGTGCTGCTGGTCGTCGATGGCCAGCAACTGTCGCTGACCGGTACCGACCTGGAAGTCGAGCTGGTCGGTCGCGTGCAACTCGAGGAGCCGGCTGAAACAGGTTCCATCACTGTGCCTGCGCGCAAGCTGATGGATATCTGCAAAAGCCTGCCGAACGATGCGCTGATCGATATCAAGGTCGACGAGCAGAAGCTGGTGGTGAAAGCCGGCCGTAGCCGCTTCACCCTGTCGACCCTGCCGGCCAACGACTTCCCGACTGTGGAAGAAGGCCCGGGTTCGCTGACCACCAGCCTGGATCAAAGCAAGCTGCGTCGCCTGATCGAACGCACCAGTTTCGCCATGGCCCAACAGGACGTGCGTTACTACCTCAACGGCATGTTGCTGGAAGTGTCGACCGGTGTGATCCGTGCCGTGGCCACCGATGGTCACCGTCTGGCAATGTGCTCGATGCAGGCCGACATCGGTCAGCAGGATCGCCACCAGGTGATCGTGCCGCGCAAAGGTATTCTCGAACTGGCGCGTCTGCTCACCGAGCCGGACGGCAACGTCAGCATCGTGCTGGGTCAGCACCACATCCGCGCGACCACCGGCGAATTCACCTTCACCTCGAAACTGGTCGACGGCAAGTTCCCTGACTACGAGCGCGTTCTGCCGAAGGGCGGCGACAAGCTGGTACTGGGTGATCGTCAGGCGCTGCGCGAAGCGTTCAGCCGTACCGCGATTCTGTCCAACGAGAAGTACCGTGGCATCCGTCTGCAACTGGCCAACGGTCAGCTGAAGATCCAGGCGAACAACCCGGAACAGGAAGAAGCGGAAGAAGAAGTAGGCGTGGAATACAACGGCGGCTCCCTGGAAATCGGCTTCAACGTCAGCTATCTGCTCGACGTGCTGGGCGTGATGACCACCGAGCAGGTTCGTTTGATCCTGTCCGACTCCAACAGCAGTGCGCTGGTGCAAGAGTCCGACAATGACGATTCGGCTTACGTTGTCATGCCGATGCGTCTGTAATCAGCTGACTCTGGATGTCGCTAAGTCGCGTCTCGGTCACCGCGGTGCGCAATCTGCACCCGGTGACCTTCTCCCCCTCCCCCCGAATCAACATTCTTTACGGCGCCAACGGCAGCGGCAAAACCAGTGTTCTGGAAGCCATTCACCTGCTGGGGCTTGCCCGTTCGTTTCGCAGCACGCGGCTGTTGCCGGTCATCCAGTATGAGCAACTCGCCTGTACCGTATTCGGTCAGGTGGAGCTCGCCGAGGGTGGCCACAGTGCATTGGGGATCTCTCGCGACCGTCAGGGCGAGTTCCAGATCCGCATCGACGGCCAGAATGCCCGCAGCGCCGCGCAACTGGCGGAGATCCTGCCGCTGCAGTTGATCAACCCCGACAGCTTCCGCCTGCTGGAAGGTGCGCCGAAGATTCGCCGGCAGTTCCTCGACTGGGGCGTGTTCCACGTCGAACCGCGGTTCATGGCCACCTGGCAGCGTTTGCAGAAGGCCTTGCGCCAGAGAAACTCCTGGCTGCGGCATGGTACACTTGACGCCGTTTCGCAAGCGGTTTGGGACAGGGAACTGTGCCAGGCCAGCGCTGAAATCGATGAATACCGCCGCGCTTACATCAAAGCCTTGAAACCAGTCTTTGAACAAACCTTGAGCGAACTGGTTGAGCTCGAAGGTTTGACGCTCAGCTATTACCGAGGCTGGGACAAGGACCGGGAATTGAGTGCCGTACTTGCCGGTTCCCTGCAGCGGGACCAGCAAATGGGTCATACCCAGGCCGGACCGCAACGCGCTGACTTGCGTCTTAGATTGGGCGCTCACAATGCCGCGGACATCTTGTCCCGGGGTCAGCAGAAGTTGGTGGTTTGTGCCTTGCGCATTGCCCAGGGGCATCTGGTGAGCCAGGCCCGACGCGGCCAGTGTATTTATCTGGTGGATGACTTGCCGTCCGAGCTGGACGAAAGCCACCGTCGCGCGCTGTGCCGCTTGCTGGAAGACTTACGCTGCCAGGTCTTTATCACCTGTGTAGATCACGAATTATTGAGGGAAGGCTGGCAGACGGAAACGCCAGTCGCTCTGTTCCACGTGGAACAGGGCCGTATCACCCAGACCCACGACCATCGGGAGTGAAGGCATTGAGCGAAGAAAATACGTACGACTCATCGAGCATTAAAGTGCTGAAAGGCCTGGATGCCGTGCGCAAACGTCCCGGTATGTACATTGGTGACACCGACGATGGCAGCGGTCTGCACCACATGGTGTTCGAGGTGGTCGACAACTCGATCGACGAAGCCCTCGCCGGCCATTGCGACGACATCAGCATCATCATCCACCCGGATGAGTCCATCACCGTTAAAGACAACGGCCGTGGCATCCCGGTAGACGTGCACAAAGAGGAAGGCGTTTCCGCCGCCGAGGTCATCATGACCGTCCTCCACGCCGGCGGTAAGTTCGACGACAACTCCTACAAAGTATCCGGCGGTCTGCACGGTGTAGGTGTTTCTGTTGTGAACGCGCTGTCCGAAGAGCTGGTACTGACCGTTCGCCGCAGCGGCAAGATCTGGGAACAGACCTACGTCCACGGCGTACCTCAGGCACCGATGGCGATCGTTGGCGACAGCGAAACCACCGGTACCCAGATTCACTTCAAGGCTTCCAGCGAAACCTTCAAGAACATTCACTTCAGCTGGGACATCCTGGCCAAGCGCATTCGTGAACTGTCTTTCCTCAACTCCGGTGTCGGCATCGTCCTCAAGGATGAGCGCAGCGGCAAGGAAGAGCTGTTCAAGTACGAAGGCGGCCTGCGTGCGTTCGTTGAATACCTGAACACCAACAAGACTGCGGTCAACCAGGTGTTCCACTTCAACATCCAGCGTGAAGACGGCATCGGCGTGGAAATCGCCCTGCAGTGGAACGACAGCTTCAACGAGAACCTGTTGTGCTTCACCAACAACATTCCACAGCGCGACGGCGGCACCCACTTGGTGGGCTTCCGTTCTGCACTGACGCGTAACCTGAACAACTACATCGAGCAGGAAGGTCTGGCGAAGAAGCACAAAGTCGCCACCACCGGTGACGATGCCCGTGAAGGCCTGACCGCGATCATCTCGGTGAAGGTGCCGGATCCGAAGTTCAGCTCCCAGACCAAAGACAAGCTGGTGTCTTCCGAAGTGAAGACCGCGGTCGAACAGGAAATGGGCAAGTACTTCTCCGACTTCCTGCTGGAAAACCCGAACGAAGCCAAACTGGTCGTCGGCAAGATGATCGACGCTGCCCGTGCCCGTGAAGCGGCGCGCAAGGCCCGTGAGATGACCCGCCGCAAAGGTGCGCTGGACATCGCCGGCCTGCCGGGCAAACTGGCTGACTGCCAGGAAAAAGACCCGGCGCTGTCCGAACTGTACCTCGTGGAAGGTGACTCCGCGGGCGGCTCTGCCAAACAGGGACGTAACCGCAAGACCCAGGCCATCCTGCCGCTGAAGGGCAAGATCCTCAACGTCGAGAAAGCGCGTTTCGACAAGATGATCTCGTCCCAGGAAGTGGGCACCCTGATCACCGCGCTGGGCTGCGGTATCGGCCGCGAAGAGTACAACATCGACAAACTGCGCTATCACAACATCATCATCATGACCGATGCTGACGTCGACGGTTCGCACATCCGTACCCTGCTGCTGACCTTCTTCTTCCGTCAGTTGCCGGAGCTGATCGAGCGCGGCTACATCTACATCGCCCAGCCGCCGCTGTATAAGGTCAAGAAAGGCAAGCAAGAGCAATACATCAAAGACGACGACGCCATGGAAGAGTACATGACGCAGTCGGCCCTGGAAGATGCGAGCCTGCACCTGAACGAAGACGCCCCGGGCATTTCCGGCGAAGCGCTGGAACGTCTGGTGAACGACTTCCGCATGGTGATGAAGACCCTCAAGCGTCTGTCGCGCCTGTACCCGCAGGAGCTGACCGAGCACTTCATCTACCTGCCGGCCGTCAGCCTGGAAATGCTCGGCGACCACGCCAAGATGCAAGACTGGCTGGCCCAGTACGAAGTTCGTCTGCGCACCGTCGAGAAGTCCGGTCTGGTCTACAAGGCCAGCCTGCGTGAAGACCGCGAACGTGGCGTGTGGCTGCCAGAGGTCGAACTGATCTCCCACGGCCTGTCGAACTACGTCACCTTCAACCGCGACTTCTTCGGCAGCAACGACTACAAGACTGTCGTCACCCTCGGCGCTCAACTGAGCACCCTGCTCGACGACGGCGCGTACATCCAGCGTGGCGAGCGCAAGAAAGCGGTCACCGAGTTCAAGGAAGCCCTCGACTGGCTGATGGCCGAAAGCACCAAGCGCCACACCATTCAGCGATACAAAGGTCTGGGCGAAATGAACCCGGATCAGCTGTGGGAAACCACCATGGACCCAAGCGTGCGCCGCATGCTGAAAGTCACCATCGAAGACGCCATTGGCGCAGACCAGATCTTCAACACCCTGATGGGTGATGCGGTCGAACCTCGCCGTGACTTCATCGAGAGCAATGCTCTGGCGGTTTCCAACCTGGATTTCTGATCCGTTTGCACGCATGATCGAAGTCATAACAAGCCCGGTGGATCTCTGATTCATCGGGTTTTTTTATGCTCGAATACGCCTCTAAACCGACGGCCTTTTTCCGACAACAATGTATGCATTTGTAAGCCACCATTGATTCTATAGAGGTGTCAGTGTGAATCTCTTCCGGGTCAATGGAAGGATTCAGATCACCCCAATCCGTGGAGGATTTACTTTGAGCGAGCAGCATCGGTCTTTCGAAGACCTGAAGCACCAGTCGGAAGATGGCTTGGAATACTGGTCCGCCCGAGAGCTTGCCCCACTCTTGGAATACCGGGATTGGCGGAACTTCGAAAATGTCGTTAACAAAGCGGTGCAGGCCTGCGAACTCAGTAATCATCGCATCGCAGACCATTTCGTTGACGTCACCAAAATGGTTTTGCTTGGATCCGGATCCCAGCGATCAGTGAAGGATATGCAGCTCTCTCGGTATGCCTGTTATCTGATAGTTCAGAACGGAGACCCAATCAAACCGGTTATTGCCGCAGGGCAGACCTATTTCGCAATCCAGACCCGACGTCAGGAATTGGCGGACGACGCTTCATTTCAGAAACTGAGGGATGATCAAAAACGCCTGCTTTTGCGTAATGAGTTACGTGAGCACAACAAGCAATTGGTGGAAGCTGCACAGCAGGCCGGCGTTGAAACCGGCCTGGATTTCGCCATTTTCCAGAACCACGGTTATCAAGGGCTATATGGCGGCCTCGATCAGAAAGCTATTCACCAACGCAAAGGGCTAAAAAAGGGTCAGAAAATTCTTGATCACATGGGATCGACCGAACTGGCTGCCAACTTGTTCCGTGCAACACAGGCTGAGGACAAACTGCGTCGCGATAACGTCCAAGGCAAGCAGCAGGCTAATCAAGTTCATCTGGAAGTTGGTAGAAAGGTGCGAGAAACCATCACAGAGTTGGGCGGAACCATGCCGGAAGATTTGCCGGTTCCGGAGAACAGCATTAAAGAGGTTGAGTCCGCAGCCAAGAAACTACAGTGAGTTTTCCGATCAAAAACTGCTCGCTAGCCCGCCGCCACACTCTCCAACCGATACCCATACCCATAAATCGTCAGCAACTGCCAACCCCGATCCGCCGTCAGCCCGAGCTTGTTGCGCAGGCGATAGATGTGGGTATCCAGTGGTCGCGACGAGGCCATTTCTTCGTGGGGCCAGAATCTTTCGTATAGATAGTCCCGTGACAGAGGTCGGCCGAGGTTACTGAACAGGCAATGCGCGAGCCGATACTCGCGCTCGGTCATCATGATTGGTTTGCCTTCGCGGGTGACGGTCAGCTCGGCGTCGTCGAACACCAGATCATTGAAACGCAGAACATTGGCCACGCTCGGGCGTTGATGGCTGTGCCGGCGCAGTACGGCGGTGACTCGAGCCTTCAACTCGTTTGGACGAAAAGGCTTGCTGACGTAATCGTCAGCCCCGGCGTTCAGGGCCTGAACGATATCGCTCTCACCATCGCGACTGGTCAACATGATGGCCGCCGGTGGCGCCTCCATGTGCTCGCGGGTCCAGCGCAGCAGCGCCAGGCCGGTGAGGTCGGGCAGTTGCCAGTCGAGGATCAGCAGGTCGAAGGTTTCCCGGCGCAGTTGCCGCAGCAGGTCTTCTCCGCGTTCGAAACTGTGCAGCGACCAGGGCTGTTCGCCGGCCTCGGCCATTTGTTGCAGGGTCTGCTCGACCCGACGCAGTTCGGCGGGTTCATCGTCCAGTATCGCAACGCGCATACGCGGGATTCCTTGTCGCTTGGGTAATGGGTGGTCGACACCGGCGGTTCGACCAAAGCAGTGAAAGTAAGCGGCACACCATGGGTCGAACCGCTATGATTCTTCGGGTCTACGTCCTCAGACCTGTCGCCTATGAAACCATTCAACCCGCCCTGCCCTGTTTTCCATGATTAACCGACGCCGCCACGAAAGCCGTGTGCAAAGTCAGGTTCAACGCCTGTTTCGGCAACTGGTGCGCGAGTGGGTGTGGATAAGTCTAGTGCTGTTGCCGCTGACTGCATTGTTGTCGTGGCGTGCTCAGGTCAATCTGCATGATCCGGCGCCAGTCGCCGGCGCGATGGTGTCGGTCGCTCTGGTGGCTTGTGTGTTGGGGTTGCTGTTGTGGCGACCGCGTCTGGCGATCTGGGTGACGCTCGGCGGGATTGCCTGCGTGCTGCTGACCAGTGCCGGCTTCGCTGAAATTCGGCGTTGGTGGTCGCCGACGCCTGCGGCGCTGGGGATGCTGTTCGGCTATCTGATCTGGAACTGGCGGCGCCTGAGTGTGGTGCTCACCTACTTCGGCTGGGAGCTGTCGCGGCTGGACAGTGAACCGAAGGTGTTTCCCGAACGCCGCCGGGCGCCCTTTTCCAGCGCCGACCGTTTGCAGGGACAGATCATGGCCCTTGAACAAGCCATGAGCCGCACCCGCGATACTCGCCGCTTCATCGCCGATGGGTTGGAGTATCTGCCGGTCGCAACGCTGATCAGCGATCCTCGAGGACAGGTCTTGTTGGGCAATCGCAAGGCCCGGAACCTGTTCGATCACAATCTGGTGGGCGAAGACGTCCTCGATCAGCTGGCAAGCCTGGGTTATCCAGAGTTGTCCACAGAGCCGCGTCCATCTCTGTCCGAGCTGCCCCTGCTGGAATTCCGCGATCACAAAGAGCGCAGCCTGCGCCTGGAACGCGCCGCATTGTTGCCGGTGGACGGCGACACGCCGATTGGCTGGTTATTGAGCCTGACCGACCTGAGCGCCGAGCGCGCCGCCGAAGAACAGCGCGGTGTGCTGCTGCGCTTTCTGTCCCATGACTTGCGAGCGCCGCATTCAGCGATCCTCGCCCTGCTCGACGTCCACCGGCATCAGGCTGGAACGGATTCACCGCTGTTCGAGCAGATCGAACGCCAAGTGCGTCGAGCGCTGGAACTCACCGATGGATTCGTTTTACTGGCCCGGGCCGAATCCGAGGCCTATCAGTTCCAGCCGAGTCTGTTTGCGATGCTGGTGATGGACGTACTGGACCAGGCACTGCCCATCGCCCAGCAAAAGCGTATCGAACTGCTGAACGATATGGATGAGCAATCCCAGGAACGTCTGGTGCTGGCGGACCAGGGCCTGCTGACCCGGGCGTTGTTCAATCTGCTGGAAAACGCGATCAAGTACAGCCCGGCCGGGTCTACGGTCAGGTTGTGCGTTCGATGCCACGATGACTGGCTGCATTGCGAACTGACCGATCAGGGCAAAGGTATCGGGGCTGAAGACCTGCCCGATCTGTTCAGCCAGTACCGCCGTTTTTCTTCGGCTCAAGGCATCGATGGCGTGGGATTGGGGCTGTCGATGGTCAAGGCTGTGGTGGATCACCATGGTGGGCGGATCGAATGCATCAGCGTCATCGATCAGGGCACCACATTCCGCCTTGAGCTGCCGCTGATCGCTGAAGAGCAGGCATAAAAAAACCGGCTATATCAGCCGGTTTTCTTACTTCCGAAAAAAACTTATGCACCTTTTACGGTGATTTATCAGCTTCAGAAATATATAAGTAAATCAGTCACTTAATCTTTGATTCCGACGCTTTTCCAACAATCCGTACACAGGTTATCCACAAAATCTCAGACAACCACCTGATCGTTGGCAGCAGGTGCCTGCGGAGCCGGTGGCAGCGAGCCCATTTCCCGTTGCGCCTGCTCGTTCCACGCTTGCACACGGTCGTTCAAATCGGCGATGGCGCGTGGGCCAGTGCCTTCGGCGTACATCGGCTCACCGATAACCACAGTGATCACACCCGGTTTTTTACCCCAACCGATTTTCGGCCAGAACTTGCCGGCATTGTGCGCAATCGGCAGCACCGGAAGCGCCGCATTCACCGCCAATGCGCTGCCACTGCGGGAGAACTTGCCGATGGTGCCGTGGGGAACGCGAGTGCCTTCAGGGAAGATCAGCACCCAGACATTGTCCTTGAGCAGCTCGTCACCCTTTGCCGCGACCTGCTTGAGCGCAGCTTTCGGGTTGTCGCGATCAATCGCGATCGGCCGCAGCATGGCCATGGCCCAGCCGAAGAATGGCACGTACAGCAATTCGCGCTTGAGCACCTGGCTCAAGGGCGAGAAATAAGCGGAGAGAAAGAATGTCTCCCAGGTGCTCTGGTGGTTCGATTGAATCACGCAGGGCCGGTCAGGCACGTTTTCCGCACCTTTGACTTCGTAACGGATACCGAGGAATACCTTGGTCAACCACAAGGCGCAACGGCACCAGTACACGTTGATGAAACGATAACGCGCCTTGAACGGCAGAAAGGGCGCGATAAAAAAGCTCAGGCTGCACCACAGCAGGGACGTGGTGCCCAGCAGCAGGTAAAAGAGGAAGATTCTGATGGCCTGCAGTATCGACATGGCGACGTTTACCGTTACGGGCGATGCCCGACTGTTCAAGCGCACTCCCGATCAATCCCTGGTCAGGAACTTCAGAAGTACTCTAGTTGTGGATAAGTTCTGCGGCAATCGCCGCCAGATCGTCAAAAATCAGGGTGCCGACCGGCAAGGTCTTGGCCTGAGTCTTTTCGCCTTTCCCGGTCTTTACCAAAACGGGCTGTGAATCGACGGCTTTGGCAGCCTCCAGGTCACCAAGGCTGTCGCCGACGAACCAGACATTCGTCAGCGCCACGTTGTAGTGCTGCGCGATGGTTTTCAACATTCCCGGTTTCGGCTTGCGGCAATCGCAACCCTCGTCCGGCCCATGCGGGCAATACACGATCAGCCCGACTTCACCGCCCTGCTCCGCCACCAGTTCGCGCAGGCGCGCGTGCATGGCATCGAGGGTGGCGAGGTCGTAGTAGCCGCGAGCAATGCCCGACTGGTTGGTGGCGACCGCCACCGTCCAGCCGGCCTTGCTCAACTGCGCAATCGCTTCGATCGAGCCGGGCAGCGGAATCCACTCCTCCACCGACTTGATGTAAGCGTCGGAGTCGTAATTGATCACTCCGTCCCGATCGAGAATCAGCAGTTTCAACAGCAATCCCTCAACCCAGCAGCGAAATGTCGGCAACGCCCAGGAACAGGCCACGCAGACGCGCCAGCAGCGCGTAACGGTTGGCCCGCACATTGGCGTCTTCGGCATTCACCATCACCGCGTCGAAGAACGCGTCGACCGGCTCGCGCAGGGCAGCCAGACGCGCCAGCGATTCGTTGTACTGGCGCGCCGCGGCCATTGGCTGTACAGCCTGGTCCGCTTGCTGGATCGCCGAGTACAGCGAGAACTCGTTGGCGTTGTCAAAGTACTTGGCCTGAACGTCGGTCGGCACGGAGCCTTCCACTTTGCTCAGCAGGTTCGACACACGCTTGTTCACCGCCGCCAGCGCCGCCGCTTCCGGCAGTTTGCGGAAGGCCTGAACCGCTTGCACACGCTGGTCGAAGTCCAGCGCCGAACCCGGCTTCAGGGCACGTACCGACAGGTAGGTGGCGACATCCACGCCTTCGTCTTCGTAACGTGCACGCAGACGGTCGAAGATGAATTCCAGCACCGCGTCGTTCAGGCCGGCAGCCTTGACCTTGGCACCGAACGCATTCACGGCGAACGCCACGGCGTCGTTCAGGTCCAGATCCAGTTGTTTCTCGATCAGGATCCGCAGCACACCCAGTGCCGCACGGCGCAGGGCATACGGGTCTTTGCTGCCGGTCGGCAGCATGCCGATGCCGAAGATGCCGACCAGGGTGTCGAGCTTGTCGGCGATGGCCACGGCCGCACCGGTCAGGGTGGCAGGCAGTTCAGCGCCGGCACCACGTGGCATGTACTGCTCGTTCAGCGCCAGGGCGACGTCTTCCGGCTCGCCGTCATTGAGGGCGTAGTAGTAGCCGGCGACACC
Source organism: Pseudomonas sp. FW215-R2 (assembly GCF_058789255.1). Lineage (NCBI taxonomy): Bacteria > Pseudomonadati > Pseudomonadota > Gammaproteobacteria > Pseudomonadales > Pseudomonadaceae > Pseudomonas > Pseudomonas sp. FW215-R2. The sequence continues at coordinate 106,778 of NZ_JBYTBO010000016.1, read as the reverse complement.
TTGCATCTCCGGGAACTCGCCGACCATTTCGGTGGCCAGGTCGCACTTGGACAGCAAACCTGCACGGGCAGCCCACGAAGCGTTGCCGCCGATGCGTGCGGCGATGTACGCGGCCAGTTTCGAAACGCGCTCGGCCTTGTCGTAGACGCTGCCGAGTTTTTCCTGGAACACCACGTTCTGCAGGCGATCGTTGAACGCTTCGAGCTTCTGCTTCTTGTCCTGCTTGAAGAAAAACTCGGCGTCGGTCAGACGTGGGCGAACCACTTTCTCGTTACCGGCGACGATCTGCTGCGGGTCTTTGGATTCAATGTTGGCCACGGTAATGAAACGTGGCAGCAACTTGCCGTCGGCATCCAGCAGGCAGAAGTACTTCTGGTTGTCCTGCATGGTGGTGATCAGCGCTTCCTGCGGCACGTCGAGGAAACGTTCCTCGAACGAGCACACCAGCGGCACCGGCCACTCGACCAGCGCGGTCACTTCGTCGAGCAGCGCCGGCGGCACGATCGCGGTGCCTTCCTGACGGGTCGCCAGCTCTTCGGTGCGCTTGCTGATGATCTCGCGACGCTCGTTGGCGTCGGCCAGCACGTAAGCGGCGCGCAGGTCGGCCAGGTAGCTCGACGGCGAACCGATGCGCACGTTTTCCGGGTGGTGGAAACGGTGGCCACGGGATTCACGGCCAGCCTTCTGCGCGAGGATCGTGCAGTCGATGACCTGGTCGCCGAGCAGCATGACCAGCCACTGGGTCGGACGCACGAACTCTTCCTTGCGCGCACCCCAACGCATGCGTTTCGGGATCGGCAGGTCGTTCAGCGAGTCTTCGACGATGGTCGGCAGCAGGCTGGCGGTCGGTTTGCCGGCGATGTTCTGGCTGTAGCGCAGTTTCGGACCGCTCTGGTCGATTTCGCTCAGCTCGACGCCGCACTTCTTGGCAAAACCCAGTGCTGCTTGAGTCGGGTTGCCTTCGGCATCGAACGCGGCCTGACGTGGCGGGCCGTCGAGGTTGATGCTGCGATCCGGCTGCTGGGTGGCCAGCGCGGTGATCAGCACAGCCAGACGACGCGGCGCGGCGTAGACAGTCTTGGTCTCGTAGCTCAGGCCGGCGGCTTGCAGGCCCTTGTCGATACCGGCCAGGAACGCTTCGGCCAGGGTGTTCAGGGCTTTGGGTGGCAGTTCTTCGGTGCCCAGTTCAACCAGAAAATCTTGAGCACTCATTGTGCAGCCTCCAGCTTGGCCAGTACTTCGTCACGCAGGTCGGGGGTTGCCATCGGGAAGCCCAGCTTGGCGCGAGCCAGCAGGTAGGCTTGGGCGACGGAACGCGCCAGGGTGCGTACGCGCAGAATGTATTGCTGACGCGCAGTTACCGAGATCGCCCGGCGCGCATCCAGCAGGTTGAAGGTGTGCGAGGCCTTCAGGACCATTTCATAGCTCGGCAACGGCAGCGGCTGGTCGAGTTCGATCAGACGCTTGGCTTCGCTTTCATAGAAGTCGAACAGTTCGAACAGCTTGTCGACGTTGGCGTGTTCGAAGTTGTAGGTGGATTGCTCTACTTCGTTCTGGTGGAACACGTCGCCGTAGGTCACTTTGCCGAACGGACCGTCAGCCCAGACCAGGTCGTAGACCGAGTCCACGCCTTGCAGGTACATGGCCAGACGCTCGAGACCGTAGGTGATCTCGCCGGTCACCGGGTAGCACTCGATGCCGCCCGCCTGCTGGAAGTAAGTGAACTGGGTCACTTCCATGCCGTTCAGCCAGACTTCCCAGCCCAGACCCCAGGCGCCGAGGGTCGGCGATTCCCAGTTGTCTTCGACGAAGCGGATGTCGTGGACCAGCGGGTCCAGGCCGACATGCTTGAGGGAGCCCAGGTACAGTTCCTGGAAGTTGTCCGGGTTCGGCTTCAGGACTACCTGGAACTGGTAGTAGTGCTGCAGACGGTTCGGGTTTTCGCCGTAACGGCCGTCAGTCGGACGGCGGCTTGGCTGTACGTAAGCGGCGTTCCAGGTTTCCGGGCCGATGGCACGCAGGAATGTCGCGGTGTGGAAAGTGCCGGCGCCTACTTCCATATCGTAGGGCTGAAGTACCACACAACCTTGCTCGGCCCAGTATTGCTGGAGCGCGAGGATCAAGTCTTGGAAGGTACGCACGGCTGGCGTAGGCTGGCTCACGAAATTCACCTGTTTCTTGGGCTGCGATTTAAAGAGCGGGAGTATACCCGATTCAGTCGCACCTCCACCCCTGGAGCCTTATGCCACGCTGCTTTTGGTGCAACGAAGATCCGCTGTACATGGCTTACCACGATCAGGAGTGGGGCACGCCGCTACGCGATGCGCAGGGATTGTTCGAGTTGCTTTTGCTCGAAGGGTTCCAGGCCGGGCTTTCGTGGATCACCGTGCTGCGTAAACGCGAGCGGTATCGCGAGGTGTTGTTCGGCTTCGACGTACAGCGCGTGGCGCAGATGAGCGACGCAGAAATCGATGAATTGATGCTCGATCCGGGGATAATCCGCAACCGCCTCAAGCTCAATGCCGCCCGGCGCAATGCCCAGGCCTGGCTGGCGCTGGAAGACCCGGTGGCCTTCCTCTGGTCGTTTGTGGATAACCGGCCGGTGATCAATCATTTCAAGGATCGCAGCGAAGTCCCGGCCATCACCCCGCAAGCCGTGGCCATGAGCAAAGGCCTGAAAAAGGCCGGTTTCACCTTCGTCGGTCCGACCATTTGCTATGCGCTGATGCAGGCCTCCGGCATGGTCATGGATCACACTCAGGACTGCGACCGCTACGCGCAGCTCGTCAACGCCGGTTAGAATGGCCGCCTCGCGCACAGCACAAGATCAGGAGTGACCTGTGGAAAAGTTTAAAGGCGCCATGCTGGTTGGCGCTCTGCGGCTGTTTGCCCTGCTTCCGTGGCGGGCCGTGCAGGCCGTGGGTTCGGCGATCGGCTGGATCATGTGGAAAACCCCCAACCGTTCCCGCGATGTGGTGCGGATCAACCTCGCCAAATGTTTTCCACAGATGGATCCGGCCGAACGTGAGCGTCTGGTCGGCCAGAGCCTGAAAGACATCGGCAAGTCCCTGACCGAAAGCGCCTGCGCCTGGATCTGGCCGGCCCAGCGTTCCATCGACCTGGTGCGCGAAGTAGAAGGCCTCGACATCCTCAAGGATGCGCTGGCGTCGGGCAAAGGCGTGGTCGGCATCACCAGCCACCTGGGCAATTGGGAAGTGCTCAACCACTTCTATTGCAGCCAGTGCAAACCGATCATTTTCTATCGTCCGCCGAAGCTCAAGGCTGTGGATGAATTGCTGCGCAAGCAGCGGGTGCAGTTGGGCAACCGCGTGGCGGCGTCGACCAAGGAAGGCATCCTCAGCGTCATCAAGGAAGTGCGCAAGGGCGGTCAGGTGGGGATTCCGGCGGACCCGGAGCCGGCCGAATCCGCCGGGATCTTCGTGCCGTTCTTCGCCACCCAGGCCCTGACCAGCAAGTTCGTGCCGAACATGCTCGCCGGTGGCAAGGCCGTCGGGGTGTTCCTGCATGCCCTGCGTCTGCCGGACGGTTCTGGCTACAAGGTGATTCTGGAAGCCGCGCCGGAAGCGATGTACAGCACCGACACCGAAACGTCCTGCGCAGCGATGAGTCAGGTGGTCGAGCGTTATGTGGCGGCTTATCCGAGCCAGTACATGTGGAGCATGAAACGCTTCAAGAAGCGTCCGCCGGGCGAGGCGCGTTGGTACTGATCGGCGATGTGCAATTGTGGATAACCTGACAAAACGGGTTATCCACAGCCGTCACGGCTTTTGCCGATCCAGCTTCTTCAGAAACACCATCATTTCCTTCTCCGCCTGCTTGTCGCCATGGGCCCGGGCCGCTTCCAGCCCCTGCTCCCACGCTTGGCGTGCAGCCGCCAGATCACCCAGCGCCAACTGCGCCTTGCCCAACAGTTTCCATGCTGCCGAGTATTTCGGATCGAAGCCGACGCAACGCTGGAAATGCTCGGCCGCCTTCGCGTTCTCTCCCAGATCCAGATAACCCTTGCCCAGGCCGAAGCGCAGCAGCGAGTTATCCACACCCTTGGCGAGCATTTTTTCCAGGGATTCGATCATCGGTCTCGCCTCTTGGTCGGTCAGAAGAAGCTCAATCCCACGTGGAACAGCTTCTCCACGTCGCGAATGTGCTTTTTATCCACAAGGAACAGAATCACATGGTCGCCCGCGGCAATCACTGTGTCGTCATGGGCGATGATCACTTCTTCATCGCGGATGATCGCGCCGATGGTGGTCCCCGGCGGCAGGGCAATGTTTTCGATGGCCTTGCCGATGACCTTGCTCGACTTCGAATCACCATGGGCCACCGCTTCAATGGCTTCCGCCGCGCCCCGGCGCAAGGAGTGCACGCTGACGATATCGCCGCGCCGCACGTGGGCCAGCAAGGTGCCGATGGTCGCCAGTTGTGGGCTGATGGCGATGTCGATGTCACCGCCCTGGATCAAGTCGACGTAGGCCGGGTTGTTGATGATCGTCATCACCTTCTTCGCGCCCAGACGCTTGGCCAGCAGCGACGACATGATGTTGGCTTCGTCATCGTTGGTCAGGGCGAGGAAGATGTCCGCGTCGGCGATGTTCTCTTCCAGCAGCAGGTCGCGATCTGAAGCGCTGCCCTGCAACACCACGGTGCTGTCGAGGGTATCGGAGAGATAACGGCAGCGCGCCGGGTTCATCTCGATGATCTTCACCTGGTAACGGCTTTCGATGGCCTCGGCCAGCCGCTCACCGATCTGCCCGCCGCCGGCAATGACGATGCGCTTGTAGGTTTCGTCGAGGCGGCGCATTTCGCTCATCACGGCGCGAATGTTCTCACGGGCGGCGATGAAGAAGACTTCGTCGTCGGCCTCGATCACCGTGTCGCCCTGAGGAAGAATCGGACGGTCACGGCGGAAGATTGCCGCTACCCGCGTTTCCACATTTGGCATGTGTTCGCGCAGCTGGCGCAGTTGCTGGCCCACCAGCGGCCCGCCGTAATAGGCACGCACCGCCACCAGTTGTGCCTGGCCCTCGGCGAAGTCGATCACCTGCAAGGCGCCGGGATGCTGGATCAGACGCTTGATGTAGTTGGTGACCACTTGCTCGGGGCTGATCAGCACGTCGACCGGGATCGCCTCGTTCTGGAACAGTTGCTCTTCGCGGGTCAGGTACGAGGCTTCGCGTACCCGGGCGATCTTGGTCGGGGTGTGGAACAGGGTGTGGGCAACCTGGCAGGCGACCATGTTGGTTTCGTCGCTGTTGGTCACCGCCACCAGCATGTCGGCGTCGTCGGCACCGGCCTGACGCAGAATGTTCGGCAACGAGCCACGGCCCTGCACGGTACGGATATCGAGACGGTCGCCGAGGTCGCGCAGACGGTCGCCATCGGTGTCGACCACGGTGATGTCGTTGGCTTCGCTGGCCAGATGTTCAGCCAGCGAACCGCCGACCTGCCCTGCACCGAGGATGATGATTTTCAACCCGTCACTCCATTGAATCCGTTTAGCCGCGCGCGGCAGCGATCTTGATCAGCTTGGCGTAGTAGAACCCGTCATGCCCGCCCTGCTGGGCCAGCAATTGGCGACCATGGGGCTGCTTGATCCCGGCCAGCGTGGCCAGATCCAGTTCCCGGGCACCCGGTGTGCGCTCAAGGAATGCACCGATGACTTCGGTGTTCTCGGTCGGCAAGGTCGAGCAGGTGGCGTAGAGCAGGATGCCGCCCACTTCGAGGGTTTTCCACATCGCGTCGAGCAACTCGCCTTGCAGTTGCGCGAGGGCGGCGATGTCGTCGGCCTGACGGGTCAGCTTGATGTCCGGATGGCGGCGGATCACCCCGGTGGCCGAGCATGGCGCGTCGAGCAGGATGCGCTGGAACGGTTTGCCGTCCCACCATGCCGCCGTGTCGCGACCGTCGGCGGCGATCAGTTCGGCGTTCAGGCCGAGGCGTTCGAGGTTTTCCTTCACCCGCACCAGACGCTTGGCTTCCAGGTCCACCGCGACCACGCCGGCCAGCGCCGGTTCGGCTTCGAGGATGTGGCAGGTCTTGCCGCCCGGTGCACAGCAGGCGTCCAGCACTCGCTGACCCGGCGCGAGGTCGAGCAGGTCGGCGGCCAGTTGCGCGGCTTCGTCCTGCACGCTGATCCAGCCCTCGGCGAAACCCGGCAGGCTGCGCACGTCAGCGGCGGCGTCGAGGATGATGCCGTCGCGGCTGAAAATGCACGGTTGCGCGGCGATACCCGCTTCCGTCAGCAAACCGAGGTAGGCGTCACGGCTGTGATGACGGCGATTGACCCGCAGAATCATCGGCGGATGCGCGTTGTTCGCCTCGCAGATGGCTTCCCACTGTTCAGGCCAGAAGGCCTTCAGGGATTTTTGCAGCCAGCGTGGGTGGGCGGTGCGCACCACCGGATCGCGCTCCAGTTCGGCGAAGATCGCCTCATGTTCGCGTTGGGCGTTGCGCAGGACGGCGTTGAGCAGACCTTTGGCCCAAGGCTTTTTCAGCTTGTCGGCGCAACCGACGGTTTCGCCAATGGCGGCGTGAGCCGGGACACGGGTGTAGAGCAACTGATAGAGGCCGACCAGCAGCAGCGCCTCGACATCGGCGTCGGCAGCCTTGAACGGCTTCTGCAAAAGTTTTTCCGCCAGCGCCGACAAACGTGGCTGCCAGCGGGCGGTGCCGAACGCCAAGTCCTGAGTGAAGCCGCGATCGCGATCCTCGACCTTGTCCAGTTGCGTCGGCAGGGAGCTGTTGAGCGAAGCCTTGCCGCTCAGGACGGCGGCGAGTGCCTTGGCGGCGGCCAGACGCGGGTTCATTGCGCGTCCACCGCTGCGCCAAGCACCGTGCCGGTGGCGAATTTCTCACGACGGCTGTTGAACAGATCGCTGAAGTTCAGCGCCTTGCCGCCGGGCAATTGCAGGCGGGTCAGGCACAGCGCCTGTTCGCCACAGGCGACGAGCAGGCCGTCCTTGCTGGCGCCGAGGATGGTGCCCGGTGCGCCTTTGCCTTCGGCCAGTGTCGCCGCCAGCACTTTCAGCGCTTCGCCGTTGAGCGTGCTATGGGTGATCGGCCATGGATTGAAGGCGCGGACCAGACGTTCCAGCTCGATGGCCGGACGGCTCCAGTCGATGCGTGCTTCGTCCTTGTTCAGTTTGTGCGCGTAGGTGGCGAGGTCGTCGTTCTGCACTTCGCCTTCCAGGGTGCCAGCGGCCAGACCGGCAATCGCTTGCACGACGGCTGGCGGGCCCATTTCGGCGAGGCGGTCGTGGAGGCTGCCGCCGGTGTCTTCGGCGCTGATCGGGGTGACGACCTTGAGCAGCATCGGTCCGGTGTCCAGGCCCGCTTCCATGCGCATCACGGTCACGCCGCTTTCGGCGTCGCCTGCTTCGACGGCACGCTGGATCGGCGCCGCACCGCGCCAGCGTGGCAGCAGGGAGGCGTGGCTGTTGATGCAGCCCAGGCGCGGAATATCCAGCACCACTTGCGGCAGGATCAGGCCATAGGCGACCACCACCATCAAGTCAGGCTTGAGCGCTGCGAGCTCGGCCTGAGCGTCAGCGTTGCGCAGGGTCGGCGGCTGCAACACCTGGATATTGTTTTCCAGGGCGAGCTGTTTGACCGGGCTCGGCATCAGCTTTTGCCCACGACCGGCCGGACGATCCGGTTGGGTGTAGACCGCAACGATCTCGTAAGGGCTGTCCAGCAGGGCCTTGAGGTGTTCGGCGGCGAATTCCGGGGTGCCGGCAAAAACGATGCGCAGTGGCTCAGTCATGGGGGAGTCTCATAAAAAGAAAAAGGCTTGCCGCAGCAAGCCTTTGAAGAGGGGCATCAAGCGTTCTGGCGGTGCTGCTTTTCCAGTTTCTTCTTGATCCGGTCGCGTTTGAGCGTGGACAGGTAATCGACGAACAACTTGCCGTTGAGGTGGTCGCATTCGTGCTGGATGCACACGGCGAGCAGGCCTTCGGCGATCAGTTCGTAAGGCTTGCCGTCACGATCCAGAGCCTTGATCTTGACCTTCTGCGGGCGGTCGACGTTTTCGTAGAAACCCGGCACCGAGAGGCAGCCTTCCTGGTATTGCTCCATTTCGTCGGTCAGCGATTCGAACTCGGGGTTGATGAACACCCGCGGTTCGGTGCGGTCTTCGGAAAGGTCCATCACGACGATACGTTTGTGCACGTTGACCTGGGTCGCGGCAAGGCCGATGCCCGGCGCTTCATACATTGTTTCAAACATGTCATCGACCAGCTGACGCACTTCGTCGTCCACTACAGCCACAGGTTTGGCGATAGTGCGCAGACGCGGGTCCGGAAATTCGAGGATGTTCAAAATGGCCATAAGCTTGATTGCTGCACGTGTGAGGTAAAGTCGGGTCGATGACCTGGCGGGTCCGAAGATGCAGGCTACCGTTGTGAAACGTAGCTCCTTGCTTTTAAGCATAGAGCAGGGAGCGAGCCACGGGGGCTCTGGCGTTTCACGCGAACGCACATAATAAAGGGATTCACCGCATGAGGAAATCACTACTCGCCCTGCTGTTTCTGGCCTCGGCCGGCGCCGCGCACGGGCAAGTGCAACTCAAGGAAGGTTTTCCACAGCAATACACGGTGGTTTCGGGGGATACGCTCTGGGACATCTCCGGTAAATATTTGCGCGAACCCTGGCAGTGGCCGCAGCTGTGGCGGGCCAATCCGCAGATCGAAAACCCCAACCTGATCTATCCGGGCGACACGCTGACGCTCAGTTACGTCAACGGCCAGCCCCGCCTGACCCTCAATCGCGGGGCGTCGCGCGGCACCATCAAGCTGTCGCCACGGATCCGCAGCAGCCCGGTGGCCGAAGCGATCCCGAGCATTCCGCTCAAATCCATCAACAGCTTTCTGCTGAGCAACCGCATCGTCGACAAGGTCGAGGACTTCGACAAGGCGCCGTACATCGTTGCCGGCGATGCCGAGCGGGTGCTCAGCGGCACCGGCGACCGGATCTTCGCCCGAGGCCATTTCGATCCGAATCAGCCGGTCTACGGCATCTTCCGCCAGGGCAAGGTCTACACCGATCCGCAGAGCAAGGAGTTCCTGGGGATCAACGCCGACGACATCGGCGGCGGTGAGATCGTCGCCACCGAAGGCGACGTCGCCACCCTCGCCCTGCAACGCACGACCCAGGAAGTGCGCCTCGGCGACCGTTTGTTCAGCGGCGAAGAGCGTTCCATCAACTCGACCTTCATGCCCAGCGCGCCCACCACCGACATCAAAGGCCTGATCATCGATGTTCCGCGCGGCGTGACGCAGATCGGCGCGATGGACGTGGTGACGCTGAACAAGGGCAAACGTGACGGGCTGGCTGAAGGCAACGTGCTGGTGGTGATGAAAACAGGGGAAACCGTGCGTGACCGGATCACCGGCCAGCCGTTGAAAATCCCCGATGAACGTGCCGGATTGCTGATGGTGTTCCGCACCTACGACAAACTCAGTTACGGCCTTGTACTCAACGCATCGCGCTCGCTGGCGGTGCTGGACAAGGTGCGAAATCCTTAGCTGGCTTCACAAGTTACCAACAGACTTATCCACAGCTTGTTCCGAAAGGTTCGGGGCTTATAACGATCAAGGATGATCCATGATGATGCCTGTCTGTACGCCGGTTTCCCCTGCGGAACTGGAAGCGCGTTTGCGCCTGCACCGTTTGCCGGAAATCGGCCCGAAACGTTTTGCCCGGTTGCTCGAAGCGTTCGGCTCCGCCTCCAAGGCCATCAGTGCGCCGGCCAGTGCCTGGCGTTCGCTGGGTTTGCCGGTGGCGAGCGCCGACGCTCGCCGTTGTCCTGAAGTGCGTGACGGCGCGAGCCGCGCATTGGCCTGGCTAGAGCGCCCGGGCCAGCATTTGCTGATGCTCGACCAGCCGGATTACCCGGCATTGCTGGCGCAGATTGCCGATCCGCCACCGCTGCTGTTTGTTGCCGGTGACCCGCTGACCCTGGAAAAACCGCAGCTGGCGATGGTCGGCAGTCGCCGCGCCTCACGTCCGGGCATGGACACCGCCACGGCGTTTGCCCGCAGCCTGGCCGGAGCCGGTTTCGTCATCACCAGTGGCCTGGCGTTGGGCATCGATGCCGCCGTGCATCAAGCCGCGCTCGACGTCGGCGGGCAAACCGTCGGTGTGCTGGGCACCGGCCTGGAAAAATTTTATCCACAGCGCAATCGGCGGCTGGCGGACACGATGATTGCCTCTGGCAGTGCGGTGATTTCGGAGTTTCCACTGGACGCCGGACCGACAGCGAGCAACTTCCCCAGGCGCAACCGGATCATCAGCGGTTTATCCCTCGGCGTGCTGGTGGTCGAGGCCAGTGTGGCCAGCGGTTCGTTGATCACCGCGCGACTGGCGGCGGAACAGGGTCGTGAGGTCTATGCGATTCCGGGCTCGATCCATCACCCCGGCGCGCGCGGTTGCCATCAACTGATCCGCGATGGTGCGGTGCTGGTGGAAACCATCGAGCACATCCTCGAGGCCCTGCGTGGCTGGCAGCACTTGTCGGTATCCACGACTACACCGGCTACGGACAATCCGTTGCTGCATCTGCTGCACGCGGCGCCACACACCAGCGAGGGCCTGGCCGACAGCAGTGGCTGGGCGTTGCCAAAAGTACTGGCGGCATTGACCGAACTGGAGATGGAGGGCCGCGCCGTGTGCGAAAACGGCCGCTGGTTTGCGCGGGTAAGCTAGGTTTTACATTGAAGATCGGTAAACTGCGCAAAACCTGTTTTCGGAGAGTTTTTCATGGTCAACAGTTGGCGTGTGCAACAAGCCGCACGAGAGATTCGCGCCGGGGCGGTGATTGCCTATCCAACCGAAGCCGTCTGGGGGCTGGGGTGCGATCCATGGAATGAAGAAGCGGTGGATCGCCTGTTGGCGATCAAGAACCGTTCGGTGGACAAGGGGTTGATCCTGGTCGCTGACAACATTCGTCAGTTCGATTTCCTGTTCGAGGATTTCCCCCAGGACTGGATCGATCGCATGGCCAGTACCTGGCCGGGGCCGAACACCTGGCTGGTGCCGCACCAGAACCTGTTGCCGGAGTGGGTGACCGGGGTGCATGACACCGTAGCTTTGCGGGTCAGCGATCATCCTCAAGTGCGGGACTTGTGCTCGCTGGTCGGGCCTTTGATCTCGACCTCGGCCAATCCGCAAGGACGACCGGCGGCGAAGAGTCGCTTGCGGGTCGAGCAGTATTTCCGTGGTCAGGTCGATCTGGTGCTGGGCGGAATGCTCGGTGGGCGCAAGAACCCGAGCCTGATTCGCGATCTGGCGACCGGCAAGGTTGTGCGCCCGTCCTGAAATCCGAAGAGCCTGGTGGCGGGGAGCTTGCTCCCCGCCACCATCGGTTTTATGGCAACAGAACAGTCGAACCCGTCGTGCGCCGCGCCGACAACTCGGTCTGCGCCTTCGCCGCATCCGCCAGTGCGTAACGCTGGCTGATATCCACTTTCAGCTTGCCGCTGGTGATCATCCCGAACAGCTCATCGGCCATCCGTTGCAGGTTCTCGGCGTTGTTGGCGTAGGTCGCCAGCGTTGGCCGGGTCACGTACAACGAACCCTTCGCCGCCAGAATCCCCAGGTTTACGCCGTCCACCGCGCCGGATGCGTTGCCGAAGCTCACCACCAGGCCACGGGGTGCTGCGCTGTCCAGCGAGGCCGGCCAGGTGTCCTTGCCGACGCCGTCGTAGACCACCGGGACTTTTTTCCCGTCGGTCAATTCCAGCACCCGCTGGGCGACGTTTTCGTGGCTGTAATCGATGGTTGCCCAGGCGCCATGGGCCTTGGCCAGTTCGGCTTTCGCTGGCGAGCTGACGGTGCCGATCAGCTTCACACCCAGCGCTTTCGCCCATTGGCAGGCCAGCAAACCGACGCCGCCGGCCGCTGCGTGGAACAGAATGGTTTCGCCGCCCTGCAGTTCATAAGTCTGACGCAGCAGGTACTGCACGGTCAGGCCCTTGAGCATCACGCCGGCAGCGGTTTCGAAGCTGATGGCGTCCGGCAGGTGCACCAGATTTGCTTCGGGCAAGACATGCACGTCGCTGTAGGCGCCCAGCGGGCCGCTGCCATAAGCCACACGGTCACCAACCTTGAACCGGGTGACGGCGCTGCCCACCGCCTCGACGATGCCTGCGCCTTCCGAGCCCACACCCGACGGCAATGCCGGTGGCGCGTACAGACCGCTGCGGTAGTAGGTGTCGATGAAATTCAGGCCGATGGCCTTGTTGCTTACGCGAACCTGATGCGGGCCGGGCTCGGCAGGTTGATAGTCAACATACTCGAGCACTTCGGGGCCGCCGTGGGCGCGGAACTGGATTCGCTTGGCCATCTGCCTACTCCTTGGGATGTTCTGAAAGGCCCCTATCGAACTCCCATGCTTGATCTTCGTCAACTGCGGCGTGCCGGCCTGCGATGGTATGCTACGCGCCCATTTGCGCGGGGCGCCGCGCAGTTACGCCCCGATCCAAGGTGATGCCATGACGACCCGCACCGACGCCGTAAAGGCCTATCTGCTCGACCTGCAAGACCGCATCTGCGCCGCGCTGGAAACTGAAGACAGCGGCACGCGCTTCGTCGAAGACGCCTGGAACCGTCCGGCCGGCGGTGGCGGTCGCACCCGGGTGATCGAGAACGGCACGGTGATCGAAAAGGGCGGCGTCAACTTTTCCCACGTCTTCGGCAGTGGCCTGCCACCGTCCGCCAGCGCCCATCGACCAGAACTGGCCGGCCGCGGTTTCGAAGCCCTCGGCGTGTCGCTGGTGATCCACCCGCACAACCCGCATGTGCCGACGTCCCACGCCAACGTGCGCTTTTTCATCGCCGAGAAGGAAGGTGAAGAGCCGGTCTGGTGGTTCGGTGGCGGTTTCGACCTGACGCCGTACTACGGCAATGAAGAAGATTGCATCCACTGGCACCGCATTGCCGAGCAGGCCTGCGCGCCGTTCGGCCCTGATGTCTATCCGCGCTACAAGGCCTGGTGCGACACCTATTTCCACATCAAGCACCGCCACGAACCACGGGGCATCGGCGGTCTGTTCTTCGATGACCTGAACGAGTGGGACTTCGACACCAGCTTCGCCTTCATGCGCGCCATCGGCGATGCATATATCGACGCTTACCTGCCGATCGTGCAGCGCCGCAAGAACGATGCGTTCACCGCCAAGCAGCGCGAGTTCCAGGAATTCCGTCGCGGCCGCTACGTCGAGTTCAACCTGGTTTACGACCGTGGCACCCTGTTCGGTCTGCAATCGGGCGGGCGCACCGAGTCGATCCTGATGTCGCTGCCGCCGCAAGTGCGCTGGGCCTACGACTGGAAGGCCGAGCCGGGCAGCGAAGAAGCGCGCCTGACCGACTACTTCCTGCAAGATCGCGACTGGCTGGCCCAGGCCTGAGGATTACTGATGGATCGTTACGTCGTTTTCGGTAACCCGATTGGCCACAGCAAGTCGCCGATGATTCACAAATTGTTCGCCGAGCAGACCGGGCAAAGCCTCGACTACAGCACCCTGCTGGCACCGCTGGACGATTTTTCCGGCTGCGCCACGGCGTTTTTCCAGGACGGTCGCGGCGCCAACGTGACCGTGCCGTTCAAGGAAGACGCCTATCGCCTGGCCAACAGCCTGACCGCACGTGCCCAGCGCGCGGGTGCGGTGAACACCTTGAGCAAACTCGCCGACGGCAGCCTGCTCGGCGATAACACCGACGGTGCCGGACTGGTGCGGGACCTGACGGTCAACGCCGGGTTCAGCCTCACCGGCAAACGCATTCTGCTGTTGGGTGCGGGCGGCGCGGTGCGCGGTGCGCTGGAGCCATTGCTGGCGGAGAAACCGGCCTCGGTGATCATCGCCAACCGCACGGTGGACAAGGCCGAGCTACTGGCCGAACTGTTCTGTGATCTGGGGCCGGTGTCGGCCAGCGGTTTCGACTGGCTGCGCGAGCCCGTGGACGTGATCATCAACGCCACCTCTGCCAGCCTCACCGGCGACGTGCCGCCGATTGCCGCGAGTCTGATCGAACCGGGCAAGACCCTGTGCTACGACATGATGTACGGCAAGGAACCGACCGCGTTCTGCCGCTGGGCCAGCGAGCACGGCGCGGGCGTGGTGATGGACGGGTTGGGCATGCTGGCCGAGCAGGCGGCGGAGGCGTTCTTCCTGTGGCGCGGAGTGCGTCCGGACACTGCGCCGGTTCTGGCTGAATTGCGTCGGCAGTTGGCGCTGTAAGGCACCTTCAGTCCTCGAAGCGGATCGGGCATTTCTCCGGCCCTTCGAGTTTGCGCAATTCCTCCACCACCTGCGGTCGCGCCTGACGCAAGGTCAGGCTGCGATCCTGGCGCAGCAGGCGCCGGGCCTCCTGATGCAGCATTTCCACACCTGAATAGTCGATGAAGTTGATCTGCTGCGCCTCGATCACCACGCGCGCGCCGTGCATCCGTTGCAGGCGCACTTGCAGGTAGTGGCTGGCGCCGAAAAAGATCGAGCCGCCGACCCGTAGCACATCGTCTTCGCCATCGCGCCAATGCTGCACTCTCGGCTGCGAAGTGCGCTTGAGGTAGAAAAACAGCGAGGCCAGCACACCGGCGTAAATCGCCGTCTGCAACTCCAGCAGCAAAGTGGCGACGCAGGTCAGGCCCATCACCACGAACTCTGCCCGGCTGACCCGCAACAGCGCACGAATGCCGCGATGATCCACCAGTCCCCAGGCGATCAACAGAATGCTGCCGGCCATGGCCGGAATCGGAATATGCGCGATCAGCCCGGCACCGAAAATCGCGAACAACGCCACCCACAACGCCGAAAACACCCCGGCCAGCGGCGAACAGGCCCCGGCCTCATAGCTCAGCCCGGAACGGGTGAACGAGCCGGCGGACAATGATCCCGAAAAGAACGCCCCGACAATGTTCGAAAGACCCTGAGCGCGGACTTCCTGATTGGCATCGAGCAGCTGTTGCGAGCGTGCGGCAATCGAGCGGGCAATCGACAGGCTGGTGACCAACCCGAGCATACCCACCGCCACGGCGCTGGGCAGCAGGCGCAGGACCAGATCCATATCCAGCGGCAACCCGCTGAACGGCGGCAGACGCCCGACAAAAGCGCTGACCAACTGAACATGGCCGAACATCGCCGGCCACAGCCACACCACCAGGCTGCCGAGCACCAAGGTCATCAACAGCGTCGGCCAACGCGGCAGCCATTGTTTGAGCAGCGCACCGATCACCACTGTGGCGACACCGAGGGCCAGTGACGGTTTATCCACAGCCCCGAGATGACGCAGCAAATCCATCAGGCTGGCCAGCGCCGTCGCCTTGGCCGGCAGGTCCAGCCCCAGCAGGTTCGGCAACTGGCCGATGGCAATCACCACCGCCGCCCCGAGGGTGAAACCCAGCACCACCGAGTGCGAGACGAAATTCACCAGCGCGCCGAAGCGCAACAGGCCGAGCAACCACTGGAAAATCCCCGCGAGGAAGGTCAGCAGCAGAATCAGGGTGATGTAGTCCTGCGATGCCGGCACGGCCAGTGGGCTGACACTGGCAAACAGGACAATCGAAATCGCCGCCGTCGGCCCGCAGATCAGATGCCACGACGAGCCCCACAGGCAGGCGATCAGTACCGGGATGATCGCGGCATAGAGGCCGTATTCGGGTGGGAGACCGGCGATCAGGGCGTAGGCAATCGATTGGGGCAACGCGAGAATCGCGCCGCTGAGGCCGACGACCAGATCCCGCCCGACGCTGGCGCGGGTCTGCCGGGGCAGCCAGGTCAGGAAGGGGAACAGTGAGCGGCGGCTGGGGAGTGCCATGGATCCTCTCGGGTGAAATTTTGCGCATTGTACGCAGATCGTTCCCACGTCGAGACGTCGAACGCGCCTGGGTAGGAACGATCCGTGTGAGGGCTAGAGTTTCGCTTTGACGGCCGGCAACGCGTCTTTTCCATCCACGGTCTTCACACCATCGAGCCACTTGTCCAACACCGCCGGATTCGCCTTGATCCACACCTTCACCGCATCGGCATTGCTGACCTTCTTGTTCACCACCTCGGCCATGATGCTGTTCTCCATCTCCTGAGTGAACGAAAGATTGGTCAGCAATTTACCCACATTCGGACAGGCCTCGGCGTAGCCCTTGCGGGTCAGGGTGTAGACGCTACCCGTGTCGCCGAAGTATTTCTCGCCGCCCTTGAGGTAATGCATTTTCAGCTGCACGTTCATCGGGTGCGGGGTCCAGCCGAGGAAGGTGACGAATTTCTGCTTCTTCACTGCCCGGGAGACTTCGGCCAGCATCGCCTGTTCGCTGGACTCGATCAGCTTCCACTGGCCGAGGTCGAAGTCGTTCTTCTTGATGATCTCTTGCAGCGAGATGTTCGCCGGTGCGCCAGAGCCGATGCCGTAGATCTTCTTCTCGAACTTGTCCGCGAATTTGTTCAGGTCGGAAAAGTTATGCACACCCGCATCCCACACGTAATCCGGTACGGCCAGGGTGAATTCGGTGCCGTCGAGGTTCTTCGCCAGTTGGGTGACGTCGCCGGTGGCCACGAACTTGTCGTAGAAGCCCTGCTGCGCCGGCATCCAGTTGCCGAGGAACACGTCGACCTGACCGTCCTTCAAGCCGCCGAAGGTGATCGGCACCGCGAGCGTGTCGACCTTGGCCTTATAGCCCATGCCATCCAGCAGAAACCCGGTGATGGCGTTGGTCGCGGCGATGTCGCTCCAGCCGGGGTCGGCCATTTTCACCGTGTCGCAGCTCTCGGCGAACGCGGATGCGCTGCCCAGTGCCAGCAGGCTGACCGTCACGATTGTGGATAACTTGACCATGGACTTCCCCTTAACGTTATTGGTTTTGGCAGGGTTGTGGATAACGGGCTTTGCGCTCCAGGTCATCGAGGTCGATGTGGTTGCGCATGTACTGCTGACTGGCATCCACCAGCGGCTGGTGGTCCCAGCTCTTCAGCTTGCCGAGGGTCAGCGCCCCGGCGACGAAGCGCCGGCGCCGCTGGCTTTCGAGCACCTTGCGGTGGATCGCCGGGATGTCCCACTTGGCCCGCGCTTCGGCGAGAAAATCGTCGAACAGCTGGCGGTGTTGCGGTGATTGGCTGAGTTCTTCCTGCTCACGTGGATCGTTATCCACATCGAAGAGTAGGCAAGGGTCGGTTTCGCTGTAGATAAATTTGAAGGCGCCACGCCGGATCATCATCAGCGGGCTGACGGTGCCTTCGGCCATGTATTCGCCGAATACTTCGTCATGACCGCCCTGCCCTTGCAGGTGCGACACCAGCGAGCGGCCGTCCAGCGGCAGGTTCGGTTCCAGGCTGCCGCCGGCCAGTTCCACGAAGGTCGGCAACAGGTCGGCGGTGGACACGGCGGCGCTGACGCGGCCTGCATTGAACTGACCGGGCGCACTTATCAACAGGGGCACCCGGGCGGCCATTTCGAACCAGTGCATTTTGTACCAGAGCCCACGCTCGCCGAGCATGTCGCCATGGTCGCCGGAGAACACGATGATGGTGTCGTCCGTCAGCCCGCAATCGTCGAGGGTTTGCAGGAGTTTGCCGACGTTGGCGTCGATATAGCTGCACGCACCGAAGTATGCCCGACGGGCGTCGCGAATCTTATCCACAGGCAGCGGCTTGTCCCACAGGTCGTAAACCTTGAGCAATCGCTGGGAATGCGGGTCGAGTGAATGCTGATCCGGCGTTGTCGGAAGCGGGATATCCGCATCGTCGTACAAATCCCAGAACGCCTTGGGAATCGTGTACGGGTCGTGGGGGTGAGTCATCGACACGGTCAGGCAGAACGGCTGGTCGCCGTCCTCGCGGATATGATCGAACAGGTACTGCTGAGCCTTGAACACCACCTCTTCGTCGAAGTCGAGCTGGTTGGTACGCACGCACGGCCCGGCCTGCAACACCGAAGACATGTTGTGATACCAGCTCGGCCGCACATCGGGCTCATCCCAGTTCACTGCCCAGCCGTAGTCGGCCGGATAGATGTCGCTGGTCAGGCGCTCTTCGTAGCCGTGCAGTTGATCCGGCCCACAGAAATGCATCTTGCCCGACAGCGCGGTGCGATAGCCGAGGCGGCGCAGGTAATGGGCGTAGGTCGGAATGTCGGCGGGGAAATCGGCGGCATTGTCGTAGGCGCCGATCTTGCTCGGCAACTGGCCACTGACCAGGGTGAAACGCGACGGCGCGCACAGCGGGCTGTTGCAATAAGCGGCGTCGAACACCACGCCTTGTTCGGCGAGGCGGCTGAGGTTCGGCAGTTTGATCGGCGACGGGCCGTAGAACGGCAACATTGGCGCGGCCATTTGATCGGCCATGATGAAGAGAATGTTCTTGCGCTTCATGTGATCGCGGCATTCCATAGTGAATATTTATGCGACATTGCTGCGATCGAGCATGGATTCCCCGCAATATCCGGTAAAGCCCGCGCCGGACAATGACTAGGATAAGCACAGCTTATGTATGACGCCCTCGGTGATTTGTCCCTCGACCTGCTGCGCGCCTTCGAGGCAGCAGCCCGTCATCGCAGTTTTACCGCGGCGGCGGTGGAGCTTGGGACCACCCAGCCGGCGATCAGTCAGCAGATCAAACGGCTGGAGGAACAGCTGGGGACGCGACTGTTCGACCGGATCTACCGAGGTATCGAACTGACGGAGGTCGGTTCGATCCTTTTCGAGCAAGTCACCCTCGGTTTGCAGAATATCGACGCAGGATTGAGCGCGATCAGCGCACAACAGCAGCATGAAGTGCTGCAGGTCGCCACCGACTTCGCCTTCGCTGCGTACTGGCTGATGCCGCGTCTGCATCGTTTTCACGAAGCCAATCCGCAGGTCGATGTCAGCCTGGTCACCAGCGAGCGCAATCACAATATGCTGCGCCCGGATATCGACGTTGCCGTGCTGTTCGGCGACGGTCGCTTCAAACAGGGTGAAAGTCATTGGCTGTTCAGCGAAGAAGTGTTCCCGGTGTGCAGCCCGCAATTGCTCAAGGATCGCGCCCGGCCCTTGCCGGCCCAGGCTTTGCTGGAGTTTCCGCTGCTGCATCTGCGTGGCGAGAACAGCAGCAACTGGTTCGACTGGAGCGGCCTGTTCCGCGAACTCGGCATCAATACGCCGCCGGCGCCGGGGCAACTGCGTTTCGATAACTACACCTTGCTGATCCAGGCGGCGATTGGCGGTCAGGGTGTGGCCATCGGCTGGCGGCACCTTGTGGATAACTTGCTGGCGCAGGGTTTGTTGTGCCGGCCGATTGCCGAGACCACCCTCTCCCGCCTCGGTTATTACGTGGTGCTGCCGCAGCGCAAACGCCGAGGGGCGTTGATTCAGCAGTTTGTCGATTGGTTGATGGCCGAGCAGGCCAGCAGCGCGCAGTCGCTGACGGGAATGGAGTTGCCTTCGATCGCCGTTTGATCAGGTGTCCGACGCCGCGACAAAACTCACGTGCACGCCCAGCAGCCGTTCAGCCATCAACGCACTGCCCAGGCTACTCATGGCACCATAGAGCACCACTTTCACCACTGGGGTTTCGGCATTTTTCATGGCTGAGGTCCCTTTGTTTTCCCTTGTAGGGCGTGTGACATACGAGGGTTCGAACCGATTCAGAGGTTTTGCGATGCAGACGATCAAGGGTTATCACGCCCACGTTTATTACGACGCCAGCACCATTGAACAGGCGCGGGCGCTGTGTGAGCAGGCGGCGGCGTTGTTTCCATTGAAGATGGGCCGCGTGCATGAACGCCCGGTCGGCCCGCACCCGGACTGGAGCTGCCAACTGGCCTTCGGCCCTGAGCTGATCGGCGACGTATTGCCGTGGCTGGCGCTCAACCGCAAGGGGCTGGTGGTGTTCCTGCACCCGGACACCGGCGATGACTTGCTGGACCACACCGAGCACGCGATCTGGATGGGCGCGATGCGGCCGCTGGATCTGTCTATTTTTTAATCAGATGGTTTCTTCAGGCTCGCCTGGCAGATGTTCATCCAGATGCAGCCACGGCAACTGGCTGTCGGTCCAGATGTGCCGCTCGGCGGCGGCTTGTTCCGGGTGATCCAGCGTGGCGACCGTCAGATCGATGCTCTCGGGGCTGAGCAACGTCACCAGCGCCAGTTGCGCGCCGCAGTTCGGGCAGAAGAACCGTGCGCAACTCGTCGAGGAGTCGTAGCGCGAGGGCGTCCCGGCCAGCCACTGGAAGTTCGTCGCCGGCAGCGTGATCCAGGTGGTGACGATGCCACCGCTGACCCGCCGGCAGATCGAGCAATGACAGTGGGCGATGTCCTGAAGCGTTCCGCTGAACTGATAGCGGATATGTCCGCAATGGCAGCCGCCGCTGTGCAATTCACTCATCGTCTCGCCCTCCCGTTCCCGTGTTCATTGACTCTAGTCGTATCCGACGGCCGGTTGACCATTCGCCCAAAGCTTTCAGCGGCGAAAGGTAGCTGAAAGGTTCCCCGATTAGGATCGCCGCCACTACCGGCAACAGACCGGTTGGCCAACGTGTGTGATTGCTCGCACGTCAGGCCCAATTAACAACAACAATGGTGATTCTGATGTCCTCTGTTACCCGCCTCCTCGCTCCAACTCCGCCCGTACGTCTCGTGCTTCCCGTTCTGCGCTGATCTCGCCCGATCCGCTCACTTACCTAGCCGCGCTACGCCTGGAGTATTCCCATGCTGACTTTCCTTGGCTTCGCCATGGTCATCACGTTCATGTTCCTGATCATGACCAAGCGCCTGTCTGCGCTGATCGCTCTGATCATCATCCCGATCCTGTTCGCCCTGTTCGGTGGTTTCGCGCCGAAGATCGGCCCGATGATGCTCGAAGGTATTACCAAGCTTGCGCCGACCGGCGTGATGCTGATGTTCGCCATTCTGTATTTCGCCCTGATGATCGACTCCGGCCTGTTCGACCCGGCCGTGCGCAAGATCCTCAAACTGGTCAAGGGCGACCCGCTGAAAGTTTCGGTCGGCACCGCCGTACTGGCGCTCGTCGTTTCCCTCGATGGTGACGGCGCGACCACTTACATGATCTGCGTGGCCGCCATGCTGCCGCTCTACAGCCGCATCGGCATGAGCCCGCGGATCATGGCCGGTCTGATCATCCTCGCCGGCGGCGTGATGAACATGACCCCCTGGGGCGGCCCGACCGCCCGTGCCGCCAGTGCGCTGCACGTGGACCCGTCGGACATCTTCGTGCCGATGATCCCGGCGATGGCGGCCGGTGTGGTGGCGATCCTGATCATTGCTTACTTCTACGGCAAACGTGAACGTGCGCGTCTGGGTGAGCTGCACCTGATCGGCGACGAGATCGATCACAGCGAAATCAGCGTGTCGCAGTTCCCGGATGCCCGCCGTCCGAAGCTGATCTGGTTCAACGGTCTGCTGACCCTGGCGCTGATGTGCACCCTGATCGCCGGCCTGCTGCCGCTGCCGGTGCTGTTCATGGTGGCGTTCAGTATTGCAATGATCGTCAACTACCCTTGCCTGCAACAGCAGAAAGACCGCGTCGCGGCTCACGCCGGCAGCGTGCTGTCGGTGGTCAGTCTGATCTTCGCGGCGGGCATCTTCACCGGTATCCTGTCGGGCACCGGCATGGTCGATGCCATGTCGAAAAGCCTGCTGGCGGTGATCCCTGATTTCCTCGGCCCGTACCTGGCGGTGATCACGGCGCTGGTGAGCATGCCGTTCACGTTCTTCATGTCGAACGACGCGTTCTACTACGGCGTGTTGCCGGTGTTGTCCGAAGCGGCCAGCCATTACGGCATCACTGCGGTGGAAATGGCCCGTGCCTCGATTGTCGGCCAGCCGGTTCACCTGCTGAGCCCACTGGTGCCGTCGACGTATCTGCTGGTCGCACTGGCCGGGATCGAGTTCGGCGATCACCAACGTTTCACCCTGAAGTGGGCAGTGCTGGTTTGCCTGTGCATACTGGTCGCAGCCTTGCTGTTGGGGACTTTCCCGCTGTTCAGCACTTTGTAACGGCATCAACTCAACCAAACGCCAGCTGTCTGCTGGCGTCTTGGTTTAACACACGCTCAAAGGAATACACATGGAATGGCTGACCAACCCTGAGATCTGGGTTGCCTTCTTTACCCTGACCGCCCTGGAAATCGTTCTGGGCATCGATAACATCATCATGATTTCGATCCTGGTCAGCCGCATGCCCAAACACATGCAGCAGCGCACCCGGATCTTCGGTCTTGGCCTGGCCATGATCACGCGGATCCTGTTGTTGCTGTCGATCACCTGGGTCATGCGCCTGACCGCCGACCTGTTCGTGGTGTTCGGCCAGGGCATTTCCGGACGTGACCTGATCCTGTTCTTCGGTGGCCTGTTCCTGCTGTGGAAAAGCTCCCAGGAGATGTACCACGCGCTGGAAGGTGAAGACGAAAGCGACGACACGCCTGGCGGCAAGGGCGGCAACTTCCTCTACACCATCATCCAGATCGCGATCATCGACATCGTGTTCTCGCTGGACTCGGTGATCACTGCTGTCGGCATGGTGTCCCATGTGCCGGTCATGGTCGCGGCGATCATCGTGGCGGTGCTGGTGATGATGCTGGCCTCGGGCAAGATCAGCGAGTTCATCGACAAGCACCCGTCGCTGAAAATGCTCGCGTTGTCGTTCCTGCTGGTGGTCGGCACCGTGCTGATCGCCGAAGCGTTCGACGTGCATGTACCGAAGGGCTACGTCTACTTCGCCATGGCGTTCTCGCTGGCGGTCGAAGCGATCAACATCAAGCTGCGCGGCGCGATGGCCAAGAAGAAACAACAGCAGGATCCGGTGAAACTGCGCAAGGATATTCCGGGTCAGTAACCCGAACGCTGCGCAAAAGATCAAAGGGCCTTCGGGCCCTTTTTTCATGGCCGCATGAAGCTGTTTTCATGACGCTTTTGTTTCAATCCGCACTTTAGCTGTGCAATGCTGGCGCCCGGACCGTTAGCCAACTACAGCTTAAGAACAACACGTAGAAACCGCGCGGTATCGTCAACTTGCCCCTTTGGGGCGCTGCAACTACAGGGGGTCTGCATGCTCACCCTGCTCAATTTGCTTTCTGCCGTGGCCCTGCTGATCTGGGGCACGCACATCGTTCGAACCGGCATCCTGCGGGTGTACGGCACCAATCTGCGCCATGTGATCGGCCAGAACATGTCCAGGCGCTGGCTGGCCTTCATCGCCGGTATCCTCGTGACCGCGATGGTGCAGAGCAGTAACGCCACCGCCATGCTCGTGACCTCCTTCGTCGGCCAGGGCCTGATGGCGTTGACCCCGGCCCTGGTGACCATGCTCGGGGCCGACGTCGGTACGGCGCTGATGGCGCGGGTGCTGACGTTCGATCTGTCGTGGCTGTCGCCGCTGCTGATTTTCCTCGGGGTGATTTTCTTTCTGTCGCGCAAGCAGACGCGGCTCGGGCAAATGGGCCGCGTGGCCATAGGACTGGGGCTGATCATTCTGGCGCTGCAATTGATCGTCGAGGCCGCCGGGCCGATCACGCACGCAAAAGGCGTGAAGGTGATCTTCGCTTCGCTGACCGGCGACATTCTGCTCGACGCCTTGGTCGGCGCGTTGTTCGCGATGATTTCCTACTCAAGCCTCGCCGCCGTGCTGCTGACCGCGACGCTGGCCGGGGCCAATGTGATCAGCCTGCCGGTGGCGATCGGTCTGGTGATTGGCGCCAACATCGGCAGTGGCGTGCTGGCATTCATGAGCACCAGCATGCAGAACGCCGCTGGCCGCCAAGTGGCGCTGGGCAGCCTGTTGTACAAGCTGATCGGCCTGTTGCTGATCATTCCGGTGCTCGACCCGCTGGTGCACTGGATCGACAGCCTGGATTTCAGTCCGCAGGAAATGGTCATCGGCTTCCACCTGCTCTACAACACCGTGCGCTGCCTGATCCTGGTGCCAACCGTCGCGCCCATGGCGCGGCTGTGCGCCTGGCTGTTGCCGGAGCGCCCGGAGGTCAACGGCACCGCCAAGCCGCGTCATCTCGACCCTACAGCGCTGGTCACGCCGAGCCTGGCGCTGGCCAACGCCGCCCGGGAAACCCTGCGCATGGGTGATCTGATCGACAACATGCTCGACGCGACCCTCGATGTACTGCGCGGCAAACAAACCGCGGTCACCATGGAAATGCGCAAGCTGACCGATGACGTCGAAGCGCTGTACAGCGCGATCAAGCTGTATCTGGCGCAGATGCCCCGCGAAGATCTTGGCGAGCAGGACAGTCGGCGCTGGGCGGAAATCATCGAGCTGGCGATCAACCTCAAACTTGCCAGCGACCTGATCGAACGCATGCTGCGCAAGGTGCAGCAGCAGAAGACCTCCCAGCGCCGCTCGTTTTCCGAGGACGGGCTGGAAGAACTGGCCGGGCTGCACAGCCAGTTGATCTCCAATCTGCGGCTGGGGCTGTCGGTGTTCCTCAGCGGTGACAAGGAAAGCGCCCGCCAGTTGCTGCGCGAGAAGCGCCGCTTTCGCGCGCAGGAGCGGCGTCTGGCCCATGCGCATGTCAGCCGTTTGCAACGCAAGATCGTGCAAAGTATCGAGACCAGTTCGCTGCACCTGGAGTTGATTGCCGACATGAAACGCTTGAATTCGCTGTTCTGCAGCAGTGCCTACGTGGTGCTGGAAACCGCCGATACCGGAGCGCTCGAGACCGACGATATGGCGGACATCACGCATTCGCCTTGAACGTCTGGGGCTGTGGTCAGTCAGTAACTCAAGGTTCAGCCTCACGGCCGGACTGACCAACACGGATCTCCGATTCAGCTGTATGGAAGCTCGTTATGCGTTGCCTGTTGTTCGCTTGTCTGTTGCTCGGTTCCCTGCCCGCCCTCGCCCTGGATCGCTTTCAGGTCGAAGGCTATGCCCTGCCCAACGGCCTGCAATTGCTGCTCAAGCCCGGCACCGAACGCGGGCATGTGGCGATCAGGCTGGTGGTGGGCGTCGGTCTCGATGACTTCGACTGCAATGAGAAAGAACTGCCGCACCTGCTCGAACACCTGTTGTTCAGCGGCATCGACGCCACCGGCGAAGGTGGCCTCGAAGAGCGCATGCAGGCCCTCGGCGGCGACTGGAACGCCTTCACCAGCAACGCCGACACCACATTCGTGATTGAAGCCCCGGCGAAAAACCAGCGCAAGGTCCTCGACCTGCTGCTGGATCTGCTGACCCAGACCCGCTTCGACGACAACGCGATCAACGCCGCCAAACGGGTGGTCGAGCGCGAGGACGGCGGGCATTACACCCGCCTGCAACGCTTTCTCGACCGCCAGGACCTGGGCCACACCGCGAGCAATCAACTGGCGGTCGAGCTGGGCCTGAAATGTCCGCAACGGGCCGAGGTCGACGGTCTGACCCGCGCGCAACTGGAGAAGGTGCGCAAGGCCTGGTACGCACCGAACAACATGACCCTGATCGTCGTCGGCGATCTCGACAAGCTGCTGCCGGCCTATCTGGAGCGGGCGTGGGGCGCGCTGGAAGCGGTCGACCCGAGCGAACACCGACCCTTGCCCGACATCCGCGCCAGCGCCGCCCATGAACGCACGATCACTCGCGGTTTCATCGGCAACAGCGCCAAGCTGCACTGGCTGGTGCCGGAGCCGGTGCTGGACGATCAGTACGACCAGACCTTCGACCTGCTCAAGGAATATCTGGAGTGGGCGCTGTACCGTCAGTTGCGCCTGAACCATGGTCTGTCCTACGGCCCGTGGGCCGAGCGCGAGGTGTTCGGCGGCGTCGGTTTCATGAGCCTGAACGCCGATCTGGACCGCAGTGATATCGCTGAAGCCGAGCAAGTGCTGGAAGATCTCAAGGCCGACCTGCTGAAAAACGGCCTCGACGCCGACACCTTCAATCGCCTCAAACAGGCGGCTATCGCCCATCAGGCCTGGGCCGTGCAGGGCAACAGTGCCATGGCCGACTATTACTGGAGCGCCCTGGGCGACTACGAGGACGGCCGTTTCGCCGACCCTGCCCTGGAACTGCAAGGCGTGACGCTGGAAGCGGCGAACAAGGCCATGCACGAATTGCTGCTGCAGCCGGGATACCTGCGGATCGAGAAGCCCTTGCTCAGTGATGACGAGGTGCTGTGGCTGATTGCGGGCGGGCTGGGTGTACTGCTGCTGATTCTGTTCGGCTGGCGACTGCATCGTCGTCCCCCGGCCAAGCCGTGATCCCGTGGGTTTTTACTGATCGGCAGCCTCGCCACGGGGCCCGGCGGGCGGTACTCTGTCGAGGTTTTTTTCCTCGACTGTCGTGAACCGCCCAAATGCTCAAATTGACCCTCCTGATCCAGCGCATCCTCGAACTGATGAAGCGCTACCCCGGGGTCATTGCGCTCGGTGGTTTCATCTCCGGGGTCGGCAGTTTCATCCTGGTCGACCGGCAACAGGGGCTGGCGAGCTGGATCACCACGATCATGCTGCTGAGCTGGATCTGGCTGATGCTGGAAAACAGCCTGACCGAGCTGTTCACGCGGGTCTTCAAACGGGAAATCCCTCAGCCGCTGCTGCGTTACGCGACGCAGATGATCCACCAGGAAAGCCTGTTTTTCGTCCTGCCGTTCTTCTTCATCACCACCACCTGGAACAGCGGCCAACTGGTGTTCACCGGCCTGCTGTGCATCGCCGCGCTGATCTCGATCGTCGATCCGCTCTACTACAAATGGCTGGCGCCGCAGCGCTGGGCGTTCCTCGCGCTGCACACCCTGACCCTGTTCGCCGCCCTGCTCACCGCCTTGCCGGTGATCATGCACCTGACCACGTCGCAGAGCTTCAAATGGGCGCTGGGGACGGCCGTGGTGCTGTCGTTTCCGAGCCTGGCGTCGATCTTTCCGATCCGCACCGTACGCAATGCGCTGGCGATCCTCAGCATCACCATCGGTATCGGCGGCGTAGGCTGGGTCCTGCGTTCGTGGGTGCCGCCAGCGACACTGTGGATGACTGACGTGGCGATCAGCACCCAGTTGCAGGATCGCACCCCCGGCGCCAGCCTCGAACAAGTCAGCGCCGAGCAGATCCGTGGCGGTGGGCTCTACGCCTACACCGCGATCAACGCACCGCGCGGGCTTGATGAGCGGATTTATCACGTGTGGCAGTTCAACGGCAAAGAGGTCGACCGGATCGCCCTCGACATTCATGGCGGGCGCAAGGAAGGCTACCGGGCGTGGACCCACAAGCAGGTTTTCCCTGGCAACCCGGTCGGTGACTGGCAGGTGCGAGTGCTGACCGAAGACGGCCAGGTGATCGGCGTTCTGCGTTTCGAAGTCACGGACAGCACACCGACCAAAGAAAAGTAATCCGGTTCGTGCTATTACGTAGGTTCGCGAATTTAGCCGAACAAGCACGGAGCTTATGACCAGCAGCTCGATGACCGGTAATGCCCGACTGGACACCTCGACCACCCCTGCCCGCCTGCGGGTCACCGGGGACTGGACGCTTGCTCATTACGCCGAGCTCAAGCACCTGAGCGAAACGCTCCGCGGTCAGTACGACGCCAGCACTCCCATCGACCTCAACGGCCTCGGCGCCCTCGACACCGCCGGCGCTTCGCTGCTGGTGGAACTGCTCGGCTCCGAGCGGCTGGGCAAATCCGCCGAACACCCCGATTGCACGATTTCCACTGCCGACCGCGCGTTGCTGCAAACCGTGTATCGCTCGCTGACCGATTTCTGTGTACCGATCAAGGAACCGGAAATCAGCGTCAGTGTGCAGCTGCTGACGCGTATCGGCCGGGCTGTCGATACGGTCTGGCAAGACACCCTGCAACTGCTCGGCTTCGTCGGCCTGATCCTCGAAACCATCGCCCGCAGCCTGTTCCGGCCCAAGCGCTGGCGGATCACGCCGATGATCGCGCACATCGAACAGACCGGCCTCGACGCCGCGCCCATCGTGGCGCTGCTGACCTTTCTGGTCGGCGCCGTGGTGGCGTTCCTTGGGGCGACGGTGCTGGCCAGTTTCGGCGCCAGCGTGTTTACCGTGGATCTGGTGGGTTTCGCCTTCCTGCGCGAATTCGGCGTTTTGCTTACGGCGATCCTGATGGCCGGACGCACCGCCAGTGCCTTTACCGCACAGATCGGCTCGATGAAGGCCAACGAGGAAATCGACGCCATTCGCACCCTCGGCCTCGACCCCATGGAGTTGTTGGTGGTGCCGCGCGTGCTGGCCTTGCTGGTGGCGCTGCCGATGCTGACCTTTCTGGCGATGATCTGCGGGATCATCGGTGGCGCCGTGGTCTGTGCGGTGTCGCTGGATATCTCGCCGGCGATGTTCCTGTCGCTGCTGCAAAGCGACATAGGGATTCAACATTTCCTGGTTGGCCTGGTCAAAGCTCCGATCTTCGCGTTCCTGATTGCCGCCATCGGTTGTCTGGAAGGCTTCAAGGTCAGCGGCAGCGCCGAATCGGTCGGCGCCCATACCACCTCCAGCGTGGTGCAATCGATCTTCGTGGTGATCGTGCTCGATGCGGTCGCCGCGCTGTTTTTCATGGAGATGGGCTGGTGAGTCGTCTACCCCGCATGCCGTCCGAGGCGGTGATCGAAGTCCGTGGCCTGTGCAATCGCTTTGGCAGCCAGAGCGTGCACGAGAACCTCGACCTGGACTTGTACAAAGGCGAGATTCTGGCCGTGGTTGGCGGTTCCGGCAGCGGCAAATCGGTGCTGCTGCGCAGCATCGTCGGCTTGCGCCGGCCCAGCGAAGGCAACGTGAAAGTGTTTGGTCAGAACCTGCCGAGCCTTTCCGAGCACGAGCGGTCGTTGGTCGAAAGGCGTTTTGGCGTCCTGTTCCAGAAAGGCGCGCTGTTCTCCTCGCTGACGGTCACCGAGAACGTCGCCCTGCCCCTGATCGAACACGCCGGCCTGAGCCGCGAAGACGCCGAGCATCTGGCGGCGGTGAAACTGGCGCTGGCCGGGTTGCCGCTGTCGGCGGCGGACAAATACCCATCGTCGCTGTCCGGCGGCATGATCAAGCGGGCGGCGCTGGCCCGGGCGCTGGCGCTGGACCCGGACATCCTGTTTCTCGACGAACCCACCGCCGGCCTCGATCCGATTGGCGCGGCGCAGTTCGATCAATTGATCCTGACCCTGCGCGATGCGCTGGGCTTGAGCGTGTTTCTGGTGACCCACGACCTCGACACGCTCTACACCATCACCGACCGGGTGGCGGTGCTGGCGCAGAAGAAAGTGCTGGTGGCCGGTCCCATCGACGTGGTCTCGGAAACCGACGACGCGTGGATTCACGAATATTTCCACGGCCCTCGCGGCCGCTCGGCGCTGGACGCCGCCAAACTGCTCAACGAGGTCTGACATGGAAACCCGAGCCCATCATGTGTTGATCGGCCTGTTCACGGTGATTGTGGTGGCCGGTGCCCTGCTCTTCGGTCTGTGGCTGGCCAAGTCCAGCGTCGACACCGAGTTCAAGGATTACGAAATCGTCTTCAACGAGGCGGTCAGCGGCCTGTCCCGGGGCAGCCCGGTGCAGTACAGCGGGATCAAGGTCGGCGATGTGGTCAGTCTGCGGCTCGATCCGCAGGACCCGCGCCGGGTGCTGGCGCGGATTCGCCTCGGTGGCGACACGCCGGTCAAGGAAGACACCCTCGCCAAACTGGCGCTGGCCGGAATCACCGGCACGTCGATCATCCAGCTCAGTGGTGGCACGCCAGAGAGCCCGAAACTGCGCGGCAAGGACGGCAACCTGCCGACCATCGTCGCCTCGCCCTCGCCTATCTCGCGGCTGCTCAATGACAGCAACGACCTGATGAGCGGGGTCAGTACGCTGCTGAGCAACGCCAATCAGATGTTCTCCGCCGACAACATCGAGCGCGTGAGCAAAACCCTTGAGCACCTGGAACAGACCACCGGTTCGATCAACGATCAGCGCGGCGATCTGCGCCAGGCCATGCAGCAACTGGCAACCGTCGGCAAGCAGGCCGGCAGCATGCTCGAGCAGACATCCGCGCTGATGCGCAACGCCAACGGCCTGCTCAACGATCAGGGCAAACAGGCTCTGGGCAGCGCCGAGCAGGCGATGAAGTCGCTGGAACAGAGCAGCGCCACCATCAACGGCTTGCTGAGCAAGAATCAGAACTCCCTCGACAGCGGCATGCAGGGCCTCAACGGCCTGGCGCCTGCAGTGCGCGAACTGCGTGAAACCCTGTCCTCGCTGCGGGCCATTTCCCAACGTCTGGAGGCCAACCCCAGCGGTTACCTGCTGGGCAGTGACAAGAACAAGGAGTTCACGCCATGAAGCTGACTCGCCTCGCCCTCCTCATCGCCGGCCTTTCGCTGATCAGTGCGTGCTCGATCCTGCCCAAGTCCGAACCGCTGGACGTCTACCGCCTACCGGCCGCACAGGCGCCCGCCTCGGCCAGTTCGGCGGCGACTCAGCACTGGTCGCTGCGTCTGAACAAATTGCAGGCCAGCGAAGCGCTCAATCGGCCGAGCATCGCAGTGATTCCCCAGGGGGACGTGATCAGCAGCTACAAGGCCTCGCGCTGGAGCGATCCGGCACCGGTGCTGGTGCGCAATCGGCTGCTCGATGGTTTCCAGCGTGACGGCCGGGTGTCGCTGTTGAGTACCGATGACAGCAACTTCCAGGCGGATCTGGAGCTGGGCGGCAGCCTGCAGGCGTTTCAGACCGAGTATCAGGGCACGCAGGCCAGCGTCGTGGTGCGGGTGGATGCGTTGCTGGTGCGCGGTTATGACCAGCGCATCCTCGCCAGCCGCCGCTTCGAAGAGCGCCAGCCGCTGAATGATGTGAAAGTCCCGGCGGTGGTGGCCGGATTCGGTCAGGCCAGTGATCGGCTGACGGCGAAGGTGGTGGCGTGGGCGGTGGAACAAGGCCAGAAGGTCGTGCCGACCGCCCGGCCTTGAGGATTAGCCGAAGAACCAGTAGCAGACGCCGATAGCGCCGAGCACACCGGCCAGCTCGGCCAGCAGCGCGCAACCGACGGCATGCCGGGCGCGCTGAATGCCCACCGCGCCGAAGTACACCGCCAGCACGTAGAAGGTGGTCTCGGTGCTGCCCTGGATTGTCGCGGCCACCAGCGCCGGGAAGCTGTCCACGCCCGAGGTCTTCATCGTTTCGATCAGCATCGCCCGGGCGGCGCTGCCGGAGAACGGTTTGACCATCGCGGTCGGCAGCGCATCGACGAACCGTGTGTCCCACCCTGCCCACTCCACCAGATGGCGAATGCCGTCGAGGCCGAAGTCCAGAGCGCCTGACGCGCGTAATACGCCGATCGCACAAAGCATCGCCACCAGATACGGCAGCAGGTTCTTCGCGACGTCGAAACCTTCCTTCGCACCTTCGACGAACGCTTCGTAAACCTTCACCTTGCGCAATGCACCGATCACCAGGAACAGCATGATCAGACCGAACAGCGTCAAGTTGCCGAGGATCGACGACAGGCCCGCCAGCGCGGTGGCCGACATCGTCGCCAGCAGCGCCATGAAGCCGCCGAGGATCAGCGCGCCGGGAATCAGGTAAGCCAGCACCACCGGGTCCCAGACCCGCAGGCGCTGCATGAACGCCACCGACAGGAAGCCGACGATGGTCGAGCAACTGGTGGCCAGCAGGATCGGCAGGAACACCAGCGTCGGGTCCGGCGCGCCTTGCTGGGCGCGGTACATGAAGATCGTCACCGGCAGCAGGGTCAGGGACGAAGCGTTGAGCACCAGGAACAGGATCTGCGCGTTGCTGGCGATGGTCGAGCTGGGATTGAGCTCCTGCAGCGCCTTCATGGCCTTGAGGCCGATCGGCGTGGCGGCGTTGTCCAGGCCCAGGCCGTTGGCGGCGAAGTTCAGGGTGATAAGGCCGATGGCCGGATGCCCCGCCGGTACTTCCGGCATCAGTCGCAGGAACAGCGGGCCCAGGGCTTTGGCCAGCCACTCGACGATCCCGGCCTTCTCGGCGATGCGCAGGAAGCCCAGCCACAGGGTCAGCGTGCCGAACAGCAGCACCATGACTTCGACCGATAGTTTGGCCATGGCAAAAATGCTTTCCACCATCGCCGCGAAGATCCCGGCGTTGCCGCCGATCAGCCATTGCCCCAGCGCCGAAACGGCAGCCACGATGAAGAAGCCAAGCCACAGGCCATTAAGCATCAGTCAAATCCCCCGGAAGATGCGGCGAATGATAGCGGGGTCGCCAGAAACGACAAACCCCGGATTTCTCCGGG
Organism: Pseudomonas sp. FW215-R2; assembly: GCF_058789255.1. Classification (NCBI taxonomy): domain Bacteria; kingdom Pseudomonadati; phylum Pseudomonadota; class Gammaproteobacteria; order Pseudomonadales; family Pseudomonadaceae; genus Pseudomonas; species Pseudomonas sp. FW215-R2. The sequence goes on along the minus strand of NZ_JBYTBO010000016.1, from coordinate 74,586 downwards.
GTTTGTCAGGGTGCCTTGCGGGCGGGGATCAGTTCTTCGAAACGTCACCGGCCGGCAGTTTTTCCTTGCTGCGCCAGTGCGGCAGCGAGTTCCAGTAGCGCTGGCCTTTCGCGTCGTCGTACATGCCTTCCCAACGTGCGATAACCAGTACGGCGAGAGCGTTGCCGATCACGTTCAGGGCGGTACGCGCCATGTCCATCACTCGGTCGACACCGGCGATGAAGGCCAGGCCTTCCAGCGGAATACCCACGCTGCCCAGAGTGGCCAGCAGTACCACGAAGGACACGCCCGGTACGCCGGCGATGCCTTTGGAGGTCACCATCAGGGTCAGGACCAGCAGCAGTTGCTGGCTGATCGACAGGTCGATGCCGTACAGCTGGGCAATGAAGATGGCGGCGATGGACTGGTACAGGGTCGAACCGTCGAGGTTGAACGAGTAACCGGTCGGCACCACGAAGCTGCAGATGGCTTTCGGTGCGCCGTAGGCTTCCATCTTCTCGATCACGCGTGGCAGCACGGTTTCCGAGGAAGCGGTGGAGTAAGCCAGTACCAGCTCATCCTTGAAGATGCGCATCAGCTTGATCACCGAGAAACCGAACATCTTGGCGATCAGGCCCAGAATCACGAAGGCGAAGAAGGCGATGGCGACATAAACCAGGATCACCAGTTTGGCCAGCGGCAGCAGCGAAGCAAAACCGAAGTTGGCCACGGTCACCGCGATCAGAGCGAACACACCAATTGGCGCGTAGTTCATGATCATGTGGGTGACTTTGAACATGCTTTCCGAGACGCCCTGGAACATCTTCACCAGCGGCTCGCGCAGGTCCGACTGCAGGCTCGACAGACCGAGGCCGAACAGCACGGAGAAGAAGATGATCGGCAGCATTTCGCCGCGGGCCATGGCCGCGAAGATGTTCGACGGAATCAGGTTGAGGATGGTCTCGATGAACGCGTGTTCATGCTGTACTTCGGCGGCAGTCGCCTGGTACTTGGAGATGTCCACGGTGCCCAGGGTGCTCATGTCGATGCCGGCACCCGGATGGAACAGGTTGGCCAGCAGCAGGCCGACGACGATGGCGATGGTGGTGACGATTTCGAAGTAGATGATGGTCTTCAGGCCGATGCGCCCGAGCTTCTTGGCGTCGCCCACGCCGGCGATGCCGACGATCAGGGAAGAGATGACGATCGGGATCACGATCATCTTGATCAGACGGATAAAGATATCGCCTGCCGGTTGCAGGACGTTGCTGATCCACCAGGCCTTCTCGGCACTGAAATGGTTGAGCAACGCACCGATTGCAATCCCCAATACCAGACCGATGAGGATCTGCCAGGCGAGGCTAAGCTTTGCCTTCTTCATTATCTTTACCCTTACTTGCGTTTGACTCAGGCACATGCAGGAACTGGAACGCTCTTTAGCGGAAAAGTTTGTGCATCTGCCTCCGTATAAGGTGCCCCGGGCCGCGTGTTTACGGCTCTCCGGCAGGCGAAAAAAGGCGCAACTATTCCGATGCAAGGTTGCGCCGTCTAATGCCGTAAACGCCTACCCTATGCCGAATCGGCATGAGCTTTTTTAAATGAAACTGGCGTCCCAACCGGTTCGAATACGACATTTCAGCAGGCATAAGTGCCGTGAACCGGCCATTACAGCGTAGGTTGGTTATTTTTTGAACGAGTGATTTCGACGAAAAATTTAGGAAAAAGCCTACGTTTGGAAACTAAAAGTCCGACTGGCTCAATCGACTCTTTCTCGATATACGGTCGCGACGAAACACCGCGAAACGCTTTTCGCGCGCAGTGTGAGCGATAAAAAGATGAGCAGAACGCTCTGGATCAATGTTTTGTCACTTTGAAAGCTCAGCGCAAGTCCGTCGAACCACCCCGGGTTGGCGAACTTGCGTCGCAGCTTTTACCCTGACCCGGCCCTCATCGCAGGCACTCCCTGTACCCGTAGGTCACTCCGACCCTGAAACAGTCAGAACGTCCCGGCCCCCTGGTCATGCGCCGGCCTTCCTCGGGCGGGCACAATGGAAGGCAGCGCGTTGCTGCCCTCATGTTCAATACCAGTTCGGATCTTTCTTCAGCGTTTCCATCAACAGATCCTGCATGCCCTGATCGGGTTTGCCGAGGAAGCGGTAGGTCGCATGTCGCGTTGGCGACTTGTCGGCCGGCAGTCCTTCGGGCACATCGACCAGCATGGCGTAAGCGTGTTTCTTGTCGAAGCTGAACGCGACGATCAAGCGGTGGTTGAGGCACTTGTCCTGGGATTCGCAGAGCGGCCCGACCAGGTACTTGTCGCCGTCTTCAGTGACGGCATTCATCTGTTGGTCCGGCGTACCGGAAAGGTTCATCACCCATTCCGGCAGGCGTTCTTCCTTCTTCACCACGCCTTCCCAGGTTTCCCTGTAGTGCGGGTCCGAACTCAACAGTTCGTTGACCCGCGCCTGGCCATCATTGGCCGCCATCGCCATGGCACTGCCGCCCAGGAGCAGGGCGGCTGCCAGTGTCTTTAAAGCACTCATGGTCAACCTCGGCCGCGACGGCCAAAGAAGAACGAGGCGATGAACATCACCAGGAACACGACAAAGAGAATCTTGGCGATACCCGTGGCGGTGCCCGCGATACCACCGAAGCCCAGTACTGCAGCGATGATGGCAATGATCAGGAATGTGATTGCCCAGCTCAACATGGTGATTCTCCTTGTTTCTATTTAGGGGTGTTGCCGGTCTCGGCGCGGGGGCGCCCAGATTCGTTGATCAGAAAACCCAGCGTTCTTCGCGTGGTATGTCGCCCAGGGGTTGTGGCTGGTCGACATCCATCATGCGCATCGCGCCGCTATCGGCCTGGCTGCTGCTGACGGCGCTGAAGTGCGTTTGTGTCGCGTGCGGCATCGAAATCAAGGGCTCAGGTTGCTGACTCTGTTCCCAGCGCAGGTATTGCTGGCAGGCGATCAGGGTGATCAGCAGCGCAAGTGCGCCAAACAGGCCCTGCTGTAGATGCAGGGGCGAGATACGCATTTGGGCGGCACGTTGGCGAGTCATCCTGGGTTCCTCACTCTTATTCGGTTAGGGCAGTGCATATCTGCCCGGGCTGAGAGAGGTATTGCAGCCTGCATGCCAGCTTTTTTGTTTGAAAAAAATCAATAAAATCAAATAGTTAAAGATGCGTAGAAAAATCCTGACGACGCATCCTGCACGATGGGTCCGCCACGGTCGTGCGTAATGCACGATTGTTTCGTAGGAGAAATCATTCTTTTTGAATTGAGAGCAGGGTGCGGATGTCAGAAAAGGACGCAGGCAAATGCATGAAAAACGCTGATTGCTTAAAAATTCAACAAATTCAGTGGATTAGCTGTGAGGGCAGGAGAGAGCTACCCTGCTATGACTGGAATCGATCAGAATCAACCATGCAACTTGCCCGATTTTTCCGGGACTAAACCAAGACATTCACTTATGGAGCGTAGGAAAAATGGAATCAGCCACTGAGCACCAAGGCCGCATTCTGCTGGTGGATGATGAATCCGCCATCCTGCGAACCTTCCGTTATTGCCTCGAAGACGAAGGTTATACCGTCGCCACCGCCAACAGCGCCGCCCAGGCTGACGCGCTGTTGCAGCGTCAAGTGTTCGATCTGTGCTTCCTCGATCTGCGTCTGGGCGAAGACAATGGCCTCGACGTGCTGGCGCAGATGCGCATTCAGGCGCCGTGGATGCGGGTGGTGATCGTCACCGCTCATTCGGCCGTCGATACGGCGGTGGACGCGATTCAGGCGGGCGCCGCCGATTATCTGGTCAAACCATGCAGCCCTGACCAGTTGCGTCTGGCCACTGCCAAGCAGCTGGAAGTGCGCCAGCTCTCGGCGCGTCTGGAAGCCCTCGAAGGCGAGATCCGCAAACCCAGGGACGGTCTCGATTCCCACAGCCCGGCGATGAAAGTCGTACTGGAAACCGCGCGGCAGGTGGCGAGCACCGACGCCAATATCCTGATCCTTGGCGAGTCCGGCACCGGTAAAGGTGAACTGGCCCGGGCGATCCATGGCTGGAGCAAGCGCGAGAAGAAGTCCTGCGTCACCATCAATTGCCCGTCGCTGACCGCCGAACTGATGGAAAGCGAGCTGTTCGGCCACAGTCGTGGCGCGTTCACCGGTGCCAGTGAAAGCACGCTGGGCCGGGTTAACCAAGCCGATGGCGGTACGCTTTTTCTCGACGAGATCGGCGATTTTCCGCTGACCTTGCAGCCAAAGTTGCTGCGTTTCATCCAGGACAAGGAATACGAGCGGGTAGGGGATCCCGTCACGCGTCGCGCCGACGTGCGCATCCTTGCGGCCACCAACCTCAACCTTGAAGACATGGTGCGCGACGGACGCTTCCGCGAAGACCTGCTCTATCGCCTGAACGTCATCACCCTGCATCTGCCGCCGCTGCGCGAACGCGCTGAAGACATTCTGACTCTGGCTGACCGATTCCTTGCTCGCTTCGTGAAGGAATACGCGCGCCCGGCCCGGGGTTTCAGTGACGAGGCGCGGGAAGCGCTGCTGGGTTACCGCTGGCCCGGCAACATTCGCGAGCTGCGCAACGTGGTCGAGCGGGCGAGCATCATTTGCCCGCAGGAGCGCGTGGAAATCAGCCACCTCGGCATGGCCGAGCAACCCGCCAACAATGCGCCCCGGGTCGGCGCGGCCCTGAGCCTCGATGAATTGGAGAAGGCTCACATCGGCGCGGTACTGGCGACCGCCGGCACCCTCGACCAGGCGGCCAAGACCCTGGGGATCGACGCCTCGACCCTGTATCGCAAGCGCAAGCAGTACAACTTGTGAGCGTGCGCCGATGAAACTGGCGATGAAGTTGCGGACCCGCTTGTTCCTGAGCATTTCCGCGCTGATCACCGTGGCCTTGCTCGGGCTGATGCTCGGGCTGGTCAGCGTGATGCAAATGGCCGGGACTCAGGAGGCGTTGATCCGCAATAACTTCGTCACCCTCGATCTGGGGCTCAAGCTGCGCCAGACCCTGGGCGACCAGTTGATCATGATGCTCGCCGAGAAGCCCGATCCAGCCGCCTTCGAAGCGTCGAAACAGCATTACTTCGAGCTGCTCGACGAAGGCATCGCCCAAGAGCAAAAAGACGACGACCGCCAATACGGGTTCAGTCAGGCAAAGGCCGATTACCTGAGCTTTCTTCAGGCGTTCGACGTGTCCCGCAATCCGGGCGCAGCCCTGAGTGGCGGTGGCGACTTGCGCGAGCGCTTCAACACCCTGCGCAACGGTCTGATCGCCGAGCACAAGCACGCACTGGATAACATCAACGCCGTGCAACACGCCGCCCGCGACCGGGCGCTGCTGATCGCCGGCCTGCTTGGGTTGGTGGGGCTGGCGGTGTTGATCATCGGCTTCATCACCGCTCAAGGAATTGCTCGCCGGTTCGGTGCACCGATCGAGGCACTAGCGAAAGCAGCGGACAACATCGGCCAGGGCAATTTCGAAGTGACCCTGCCGGTGTCCTCGGCCATGGAAATCAACCTGCTGACCCGGCGTTTCGGGCTGATGGCCGAAGCGCTACGCGAGCATCAGGCGACCAATGTCGATGAACTGCTGGCCGGCCAGCAACGCTTGCAAGCCGTGCTCGACAGCATCGATGACGGCTTGCTGATGATCGACCGCCAGGGGCACCTGGAGCACTTGAACCCGGTGGCTCAGCGACAATTGGGCTGGGACAGCGACCGGTTTGGCGAGGGCCTTGGCACTGCGCTTCAGCGTCCGGAGCTGGATGCGCAGCTGCAACTGGTGCTGCGCGGAGGGACTCTTGAGCGCGCGCCGGAAGATTTGAGCATCGAAGTCGATGGCGAGTCGCGACTGCTGACCTACAGCCTGACCCCGGTCAGCCACACCCAGGGGCATATCCTCGGCGCGGTGATGGTGCTGCATGACGTCACCGAACAGCGGGCCTTTGAGCGGGTGCGCAGCGAATTCGTGTTGCGTGCATCACACGAACTGCGTACGCCGGTGACCGGCATGCACATGGCGTTCGGGCTGTTTCGCGAGCGGGCGAAGTTTCCGGCGGAATCCCGGGAGTCCGATCTGCTCGACACCGTCAATGAAGAGATGCAGCGCTTGATGCAGCTGATCAACGATCTGCTGAATTTTTCGCGCTATCAGAGCGGCCTGCAGAAACTCGCGCTGGCGCCGTGCTCCATCGAGGATTTGCTGGCCCAGGCGCAATCGCGTTTTGCCGACTCGGCAGCGCAGAAGGGCGTTGCATTGAACATTGAGGTGCAAGGCCCGCTACCGCGTTTGCAGGCCGATCAGGCCCAGCTGGATCGAGTTCTGGACAACCTGATCGACAATGCCTTGCGCCATACCGCCCGCGACGGGCTGATTCGTTTGCAGGCGCGCCGGCATGGCGAGCGGGTGATCATCAGCGTCGAGGACAATGGCGAAGGTATTGCCTACGGCCAGCAAGGGCGGATCTTCGAACCGTTCGTTCAGGTCGGGCGCAAGAAAGGCGGGGCCGGGCTCGGGCTGGCGCTGTGCAAGGAAATCGTCCAGTTGCACGGCGGGCGGATGGGTGTCTATTCGCGACCGGGGCAGGGCACGCAGTTCTACATGGCGCTGGCGGTCTAGGCCTCGTCATCCATCCGGCGGCCGGCGAGACGCCGTCCTCGGGTGATCAGCTCGATGAATTGCACGGCGCTCAAGGCGTGAGCGAACAGCCAGCCCTGGCCGAACTTCACGCCTTCGCTGCTGAGCAGCGCCGCCTGGGACTCATACTCGATCCCTTCGGCGATCACTTTCAGATCCAGTGCCTGGGCCATGTGAATGATGTGCGGTGCCACGCCGCTGCTGGCGGCGTCATGGCCGAGCGCATCGATGAACGCCTTGTCGATTTTCAGGCAATCCACCGGCAGGGTTTGCAGGTAGGCGAGGCTGCAATAGCCGGTGCCGAAATCGTCGATCAGCACCTGATGGCCGACATCGCGCAGCGCTTGCAGGTTTTCCCGGGCCACCACCACATCGATCAGGCCGCGCTCGGTCACTTCAAAGGCGATCTGCCGTGCCGCCACCCGGTGCAGCGTCAACAGCCGCGCCATGACCTGGCCGATACGTGGCACCATCACGTCGCACGCCGCCAGGTTCACCGAGATGTACAGCTGCGGATTGGCCCGCAGTAATTGGCCCAGTTGTTCCAGCAGGCGCTGGAGGACGAAGTCGGTCATCTGGCGGATCTGCCCGGTGTTTTCCGCCATCGGGATAAACAGGTCGGGACTGGTCAGCGTGCCGTCCGGCCGGCGCCAGCGCAGCAAGGCTTCGGCGCCGACGCAGTTGCGGCTGTCGAGGTCGAAGATCGGTTGATACAGCACCTGCAATTCGCCGCGGCGGATCGCGCCGTGCAGTTCGGCATCCAGTGATTGATGCTGACGCACCAGCCAGAACACGGTGAGCCCGACCAGCACGCCCAGCAGCAGACAGACCGGCACCATCCACCACCAAAGCTCGGGGATGTGCATGCCGGTGCGCGGGGTAATCAGCACCAACTGGTATTCCGGGTTGTCGGTGGGCATACGATAGATCAGATGGCTCTGGGTGACTTGCAGGGCGTCCAGACTCTTTGGAGGCCATGGCTCGGTGGGCGGCCATGTCTGTGGCACGCCGAGCACCGGAATCGCCCGGCTGCCATGGTCCAGCACCACCAGCAGGCTGCTGCCGGGGGACAGATCGACCATATCGGTCAGGTGCCCGCGTGAGGTGGCCACGCGAAAGTTGCCGCGCCCGAGCATCAGCGCCGCGCGATTTTCATCGGGTTCGGTGGTGGTGTTCAGCCAGTAGCTGTAGGTCGGGCCCTTGATGTCGGGTGGGCGCACGACCGACAGGCCTTCCTGACGCGGGCGGTTGGAGCAGATCCGCGAGGCGTCCATGTAGGCGGCTTCATAGACGAAGCGATAGTTGAAGGTCACTTGCTGCAGCGTGGCGATCATCTCGTCGTCGCAGCTGCGCAGGGGCTGGGCCTCGAGGTCGTCGAGGCTTTCACGCAATTGGCCGAACAACTGTTCCAGTCGGGCCAGGAAGCGCTCGCCCTGGGCGTTCATTTCCTGGCTTTCGCTTTGTTCGACCTGATGCACGGCCACGAACAACCCGCCGGTGATCAGCAGACTCGCACTGAGGACAGCCGCCAGCATCGCCAGAAACCAGGGGCGATAAAACCAGCTACGCAGCGTCTCTCGGGTAGCAACCATCATGGATATCCGAAGAATTACCAATGAGTTATAGCTGCTGATTGCACTTTCGCCCTGACCGTCGGGCGGGCGTCATTATTTTGTCTGATTCAGCACCAGCAGCAAGGCTGCCGTTTGCGCATCCGGGGTGCCGTCGAAGCGGGAAGGGCGGAAGTGCATCTGGAAGGCTGCGAGTACATGGCGGGTCGCCACGTCCAGCTCGCCGTTCTGCGGCGTTGCGTAGCCCAGGCGTGCCAGTTGCGCCTGGAACCAACTGATGCTCGGTAACTCGACGTCGAACCTTACTTGCTGGCGGGCTACGGCGTGTTCATCGGGCCACAAGCCAAGACCTTCGGCGGCCAGGCGCTTCCACGGGAACAACGGGCCCGGATCAAGCTTGCGCAACGGTGCGATGTCGCTGTGACCGATGATGTGGTCCGGGCTGATGCCGTTGCGTTTGCTGATGTCTTTGAGCAGCACGATCAGCGACTGCACCTGGGCTTCACTGTACGGGTACCAAATGCGCCCGGTCGGAGTGTCCTTGAAACCGGGGTTCACAATTTCGATGCCGATCGAGCTTGAGTTGAGCCAGGTACGACCCTGCCATTCGCTTTCGCCGGCATGCCAGGCGCGCAGGTTTTCGTCCATCAGCTTGTAGATCGTGCCGTTTTTGTCATCGCCGATCAGGTAGTGGCTGCTGACTTCACCGTGGGTCAGCAGTTGTAGCGAACGCTCGAGGGAGGCGGAGGTGTAATGCACGATCACAAACTGCGCGCGGCTGTCGTGATTGGCAGAAGGGTGGCTGGTGTCGTAGCGCGGGCCGCTGGCACAACCGGCCAGAACGAGCAGCGACGCGATGAGAGCAAGGAATTTCATGGCAGTACACGCAAGTCGATAATGCAACAGTGTAACGTACTGACTTGCGTGCGAACGGCAAAAGGGCTGATTTAAATGAAATGGAACAATTGTCTTCAGCCCAGCTCCACCCGGTTGCGACCCGCGTTTTTGGCCCGGTACAACGCCTGATCGGCTCTTTTGAGCACCAGATCGCTGTGTTCTCCCGGCCTGAACGCCGCCAGCCCCATGGAAATAGTGATCGTGACTCGCTCACCCTTGAAGTGGAACGGGCAGGCCTCGATGGAGGCGCGCAGGGTTTCCAGCAGTTTGGCGCCGACGGCCGGCGGGGTGGCCGGCAGCAGCAGGACAAATTCCTCACCGCCGAAGCGGGCAATGAAATCGCTGCCGCGCAGGCGCTTGCGCAGCACCGTGGCGATGATCTTCAACACCTTGTCGCCGGCCAGATGCCCGTAGTTGTCGTTGATGCGTTTGAAGTGATCGAGGTCGAGCATCGCCAAACTGAGGGTGTTGCCGTGCTGCTGCCATTGGGCGATTTCGTGGTCGAGTCGCTCGCTCCAGGCGGCGCGGTTGGGCAGGCCGGTGAGCGGATCGATCAGGGCTTTCTGGCGCTGCTCTTCGAGGTGTTCGCGGTAACCAAGGGCTTCCTGTTCCATGTGCGCCACGCGCTCGGCCAGGCTTTTCAGGCGTCCAGCCACTTCCTGTTCACGGGCGTCACGTTGTTTCTGGTGCTGGTCCATCGTGCCGAGCAGGCCTTCGAGATGGTTTTCCAGTACCTGCTTGAGGTCGTTCAGATCCGCCGCTTCCTGCACGCTGTTCTGCAGGCCATCGACCTGTTCACGGATCTGCGTGTCCATCGCCCGCGCCGCGGAGCTGTTGTCAGCATGACCTTCGCTGGCGGCCTGCAGGTTGCTCTGGAATGCTTCGAGGCGTTCGTTGAGTTGTTGCAGATAGGCTTCGAACTCGTGCTGACCGCTGTCGGTGATGGCTAGCATCAAGGTCGCCAGATCGTCGAGGATCGGTAGCAATTCGTACCAATTGAGCCCATGTTTCAGCCGATCGCGCATGGCCTCGGCTTGCGGGCGATGGCGTTCCGGCAAGGTCAGATCGTCCAGCAGGCCGATCAGCGTGTCTTCGATGTGTTTGGCCACCGAGCTGTAGGACGGTTCGGGCGAGTCCGGTAACGCGTAGAGAATGTCCTGCTCGGACTGCTCCGGATCGATGGCCGCCAATGCCTGCGCGATAGGCTCGGGCAAGGGCAGGCTGTCGAGGATGACCGGGGGCGGGTTGTCACCGGGGTGGATCAGTTCGTCGGGGTTGAAGGCCGCCGGTATTGCTGGCGCGAAGACCGGAGGTGGCGTGAAGGCTTGCGGCTCGGGTTCTGGCTCGGCGGGTTCCGGTTCGCTGGGAGCGGTGACGACTTCTGTAATGATCCGGGCAGGCTCGAAGGCAACCACTTCCGGCTCTGCAACAGGCTCGGGTGTTGATAGTGGTGCAGGTGCTGAAGCTTGCAGTGGCGCGACCAGAGGTGCGGCGACCGGTGCTTCACTGACGGTCGCAATGGCTGCCGGTTCGACGATTGCGACAGGCGCTTCTGGCATTGGCGTGCTTTCAGGTGCCGCGGGTGGTTGTTCCGGCTGAGCGGCTGGAGAAGCCACGGCAGGCTGAGCCACCGGTGCGGGCGTTTCTTCGTTGTCGCGGCTGCCGAACAGGCGCTGCAACAGTCCCGGCCGTCCCGGTTCCGCCGGGGTCTCCAGTTGGCTCAGGGCCTTGCCCTGCAAGCCGCTGAGTTCACTGAGCAGCAGCGGCATTTCCCGCGCCTGACTGACCCGGCCATCCAGTTGCTTGGCGAATTTCTTCAGTGGCTGGGCGACTTCCCGGGGCAGGGGCAGCGATTGCAGCTGAGTCACCAGCGAGTTCAGGGCAGTGCTGACCTGATTGATCCGGGTTTCACGACGTTGCTCGGAGTCGAGCACGGCTTTCTCAAGGCGCGGCAACAGGGCGGCGAGGCCGGCGTCCATGTCGTCGGTGCGCACCACGTCGCGCATTTCTTTCATGCATTGATCGACCACGCGGTCGGTGCCTTCCGCCGCCAGCGTGCTGCGCACCAGGCCGCGGCGCAGCAGGTCGAGCCGGGCGTCCCATCGACGTTCGAGCTTTTCCTGTTGTTCGATGCTTTTGAGGTATTTCTCTTTCCAGCGCTGGGCTTCGTCGCTCATTCAGGCGTTCCGCGAGGGGCAGGACTCAACGCGGGCAATGCATCGGCCGTGAGCGAACCCGGCAGACGAATCTCTACCGCGACGGGCAGGTGATCGGAAATCGGTTGCGCCAGCACTTCGACTTTTTCCAGGGTCAGGGTCGGGCTGAGCAGAATATGGTCCAGGCAGCGCTGCGGGCGCCAGCTGGGGAACGTCGCTTCGAGTTGCGGGGCCAGCAGGCCGAGGTCGCGCAAGGGCGAGTGCTGGAGCAGGTCGCTGGCGTGGGTGTTCATGTCACCCATCAGCACCTGATGCTTGTAGCCGCCGATCAGCTCGCGAATGTAGGCCAGTTGCATCGTGCGTACCCGGGCGCCGAGCGCCAGGTGCATCATCACCACCACCAGCGCCTCGGGACCTTCGCCGAAACGTACCAGAATCGCCCCGCGACCCTTCGGCCCCGGCAGCGGGTGGTCTTCGATCGCCCACGGGCGCAGACGACTGAGCACACCGTTGCTGTGCTGGGCCAGTCGGCCGAGGTTGCGATTGAGTTGTTGATACCAGTACGGGAAGGCGCCGAGATGGGCCAGGTGTTCGACCTGATTGACGTAGCCTGAACGCAGGCTGCCGCCATCGGCTTCCTGCAGGGCGACCAGGTCGAAGTCGCCGAGCAGATTGCCGATCTTTTGCAGATTGCCGGAGCGTCCGGGGTGCGGCAGCAGATGCTGCCAGCTGCGGGTCAGGTAGTGCCGATAACGCTCGGTGCTGATGCCGACCTGGATGTTGAAGCTGAGCAGACGCAAACGGCTGTCTGCGGGCAGGCCCGTGGATTCCAGGTGATGCTCGTTGACCTGCGGATCATGCAGGCCAACGAGACGTTCGGCTCCCCAGCGGCGCATGGCGATTGCCGCGCTTAGTTGGCGGCTGCCTTGTTGGTCGCTCGCTCTTTGGCGACCAGTTGGTCAGCCAGCTTCAGAGCTTCTTCGGCACCACCGGCGGAGCCGATGTCGAAACGGTATTTACCGTTGACGATCATGGTTGGAACGCCGGAGATTTCATACTTCTTGGCCAGTTCGCGAGCCTTGATGATCTGGCCCTTGATGGCGAAGGAGTCGAAGGTGGCCAGGAACTTGTCCTTGTCTACGCCTTGGGTGGCGAGGAAGTCGGCCATGTCGTTCTTGTCGGTCAGCTTCTTGTGTTCTTTCTGGATCGCGTTGAAGACGGCAGCGTGAACGCTGTGCTCGACGCCCATGGCTTCCAGGGTCAGGAACATTTGACCGTGAGCGTCCCACGGGCCGCCGAACATGGCAGGAATGCGCACGAAGTTGACGTCTGAAGGCAGTTTTTCAACCCACGGATTGATCACGGGTTCGAAGGCGTAGCAGTGCGGGCAGCCGTACCAGAACAGTTCCACCACTTCGATCTTGCCAGGCACGGCAACCGGTACCGGGTTGCTCAGTTCGACGTACGGGGCGGCAGGTGCTTCGGCGGCCTGGGCCGTCACGCCGAACAGGCTGGCAGCGACGAGGGCGGCGCTGATGATCAGATTACGCATGCTTTACTCCTGGGCAAATTGGGTCGCCTCGCGCGACCTGTTTTCAGACAGATCCTGGCGGGCATGAGTTCTGTAGTGTAACGGCAGCGGCCACAAAAAAGGGCGGCCAAAGCCACCCTTTTTATACTTCATGCAACGGATTAATCGAGCGTTAACGTGGCGGGAGTTGTCCTTCGCACGCAACGCTCGAATCACCATCGCAGTGACCTTAGTGCAGGCCTTGAATGTAGCTGGAGACCGCCGCGATGTCCTCGTCGCTCAGCTTGCGAGCGATGGTGCGCATGGTCATGGCATCACCGTCGTTGCTGCGGCCGACGGCAGGATCTTCCTTACGGAAATCGGTCAGTTGCTTGGCGATGTATTGAGCGTGTTGGCCACCCAGGTGCGGGAAACCGGCGGCTGCGTTGCCGGCGCCGTTTGGCGAGTGGCATCCGGTGCAGGCTGGCAGGCCTTTTTCCAGGTTGCCGCCACGGAACAGGGCTTCACCGCGAGCGACGATCTTCGGATCGGCGGCGCCGACGCTGCCTTTCTGGCTGGCGAAGTAGGCGGCGATGTCGGACAGGTCCTGATCGCTCAGGTTGGTCAGCAGCCCGGTCATTTCCAGAACGGTGCGCTTGCCCGACTTGATGTCGTGCAACTGCTTGGTCAGGTAGCGTTCACCCTGTCCGGCCAGTTTTGGAAAGTTTGGCGCCATGCTGTTGCCATCCGGGCCATGGCAGGCCCCGCAAACGGCGGCTTTCGCCTGGCCTGCGGCGGCATCACCTGCAGCATGGGCGAAGCCTGAGATTCCCACGGTCAACAGCAGACTCACGATCAATTTGTTCATCAGCTAATCCAACTACGGCTAAGGGTTAAGAGTTATGGACCGGGTTTACTTCCGCTCATCCAGAGGATGATGGCCTGGTAATCCTCGGCACTGCAGTCCATGCACAAACCACGCGGCGGCATCGCCTTGAAACCCTGGGTCACGTGTTGCACCAGCGTCTCCATACCTTTCGCCAACCTCGGCGTCCAAGCTTCCTGATCGCCTCTTCTGGGCGCCATGGGTAGTTGGCCGGAATGACAGGCACCACAAACACGGTTGTACACTGCTTCCGGATCCTGTGTAGCCTGTGCGCTGTAAAGCGGCATCAAGACTCCGGCAGCCAGCAGCCATTTCGTCATAAAACGACCTTTTCAGGGTTGAGAGCGTTCTGCGTTCTAATGCGCAATCAAGGTCTGTCGCTCTCGTGAACTTCATCCTTCGCTGGGACAAAGCACACACAAAATCTGCGGCATTATATACTGGCGTCACTGAAACGGAAGCGACACCGCGTTCCGCGCCCAATCCCGGCGCCGCCCACATCGGAAATCCCATGCAACTCAAGAATCCCATCCTCGGCCTGTGCCAACAGTCCACGTTCATGCTCAGTGCCGCCAAAGTCGATCAGTGCCCCGACGACGAAGGCTTCGAAGTGGCGTTCGCCGGTCGTTCCAACGCCGGTAAATCCAGCGCGCTTAACACCCTGACTCACGCCAGCCTGGCGCGCACCTCGAAAACCCCGGGTCGCACACAGCTATTGAACTTCTTCAAGCTAGACGATGAACGGCGTCTGGTCGACCTGCCGGGCTACGGTTATGCAAAAGTACCGATCCCGCTCAAGCAACACTGGCAGCGTCACCTCGAGGCTTACCTCGGTGGCCGCGAGAGTTTGAAGGGTTTGATTCTGATGATGGACATCCGTCATCCAATGACCGACTTCGACCTGCTGATGCTCGACTGGGCCGTTGCCGCCGGCATGCCGATGCACATTCTGCTGACCAAAGCGGACAAGCTGACCTACGGCGCAGCGAAGAACACGCTGCTCAAGGTGCAGTCGGAAATTCGTAAGGGTTGGGGTGATCTGGTGACAATCCAGCTGTTCTCCGCACCAAAACGCATGGGCCTGGAAGAGGCCTACACTGTGTTGGCGGGCTGGATGGAACTGGCAGACAAAGGCGCAGAAGCGGCGGCAGAGTAAGGGGATTTCAAAACTGTCTGTGGTGTTGTCAGGCAAGGCAAAAGCATCGCTAAAAAGCGGAGTTTAGGGGACCTAAATGAGCATTTTTAGCGATGCTTTTAACGCAGTCTGGCGGCGCCACAGGCAGTTTTGAGGCAAAAAAAGCCCCGGACTTCATATGGGGAGGGAGAAGTTCCGGGGTTCAAGTTCCGAACCGCTAGGGCGGGGTTCAGATATCTGCCAACACTTAACACAACATAGGAGCATCGAAGGGCTTCACCAGCCATTCAGTAACTCTGAGTGGCCTGTCGCAAGATTAGTTCAGATTCTTTTCAAAAAACTTTGGAATAAGCTCAAGAACGATCAGAACTAAGCCCCCTCCGATGCCTTTGCCGCGACGTCATGTCGCGGCAAAACCCCGTCCCAGAGGCCTCAGTGCGCCTCGTCCCAATTGTTGCCAACCCCGACTTCCACCAGTAACGGCACGTCCAGTTTCGCCGCTTCGCTCATGTGGACGCGAATTTCGTCGCGAACCTGATCGACCAGATCCTCGCGAACCTCCAGTACCAGTTCGTCGTGCACCTGCAGGATGACTTTGGCGTCCAGCCCCGAAGCGCTCAGCCAGTTATCCACCGCGACCATGGCTTTCTTGATGATGTCCGCTGCGGTGCCCTGCATCGGCGCGTTGATCGCCGTGCGTTCAGCGGCAGCGCGTTCCTGCGGCTTGTTGGAGTTGATGTCCGGCAGGTACAGGCGACGGCCGAAAATCGTTTCCACGTAGCCTTGGTCTGCAGCCTGTGCGCGGGTGCGATCCATGTATTCACGAACGCCCGGGTAGCGCGCGAAGTAGGTGTCGATGTAGGCCTTGGCGGTCTTGGTGTCGACGCCGATGTCCTTGCCCAGCTTCTGCGCGCCCATGCCGTAGATCAGACCGAAGTTGATCGCCTTGGCGCCACGGCGCTGGTCGGACGTTACTTCGTTCAGCTCGACCTTGAACACTTCGGCTGCCGTGGCGGTGTGCACGTCCAGGTTGTTGCGGAAGGCGTTCATCAGGCCTTCGTCGCGGGACAGGTGCGCCATGATCCGCAATTCGATCTGCGAGTAGTCCGCCGCCAGCAGTTTGTAGCCTTTCGGCGCGACGAACGCCTGACGAATGCGTCGGCCTTCAGCGGTACGCACCGGAATGTTCTGCAGGTTCGGATCGCTCGACGACAAGCGGCCGGTCGACGCGACAGCCTGATGATACGAGGTGTGGATACGCCCGGTGCGCGGGTTGATCTGCTCCGGCAGGCGATCGGTGTAGGTGCTTTTCAGCTTGCTCATGGAACGGTGCTCCATCAGCACTTTTGGCAAGCGGTGATCGTCTTCGGCCAGTTTCGCCAGCACTTCTTCGGCGGTGGACGGCTGGCCCTTGGCGGTTTTCTTCAGCACCGGCAGGCCGAGTTTTTCGTAGAGGATCACGCCGAGTTGCTTCGGCGAGCCCAGGTTGAACTCTTCACCGGCGATTTCGAACGCTTCACGCTCCAGCGCGACCATCTTGTCGCCCAGCTCGATGCTCTGAACGCCGAGCAGTGCCGCGTCAACGAACGCGCCTTGACGCTCGATGCGCGCCAGCACCGGCACCAGCGGGATCTCGATGTCGGTCAGCACGCTGGCCAGGCTCGGGATGGCGCTGAGTTTTTCGAACAGCGTCTGGTGCAGGCGCAGGGTGACGTCGGCATCTTCGGCGGCATACGGCCCGGCCTGTTCCAGAGCGATCTGGTCGAAGGTCAGTTGCTTGGCGCCTTTGCCGGCGATGTCCTGGAAGCTCACGGTGGTGTGATCCAGGTACTTCTGCGCCAGGCTGTCCATGTCGTGACGGGTGGCGGTGGAGTTGAGCACGTAGGACTCAAGCATCGTGTCGAAGGCAATGCCGCGCACGGTGATGCCCTGGCTCTGATCGCCACCGATGGCGCAGTTGGCCAGGATGTTCATGTCGAACTTGGCGTGCTGGCCGACCTTGAGCTTGCTTGGGTCTTCCAGAATCGGCTTGAGCGCGCGCAACACGGTGTCACGATCCAGCTGCTCCGGCACGCCGATGTAGGAGTGGGTCAGCGGGATGTAGGCCGCTTCGTTGGCCTGCACCGCGAAGGACAGACCGACCAGTTGCGCCTGTTGGGCGTCGACGCCGGTGGTTTCGGTGTCGAAGGCAAACAGCTTGGCGTTCTTCAGTTTTTCCAGCCAGACGTCGAAACGGGCCTGATCGAGGATAGTTTCGTACGCGGCTTCAGTTGGAGCGACCGGCGTTTCTTCCGCAGGTGCGCTGAACAGATCGGCGGCCGGCTCAGGGGCAGCGGCGCTGCTCAGTTCCAGACGCTTGGCGTCGCGTTCCAGATCGTTGATCCAGCTCTTGAACTCCAGCAGGGTGTAGAGCTCAAGCAGTTGGGCCGGGTCTTCCGGGCCCATTTGCAGGTCGTCGAGGCCAATGTCCAGCGGCACGTCGACCTTGATGGTCGCCAGTTGATAGGAGAGGAAGGCCATCTCCTTGTGCTCTTCAAGCTTGGCCGGCAGGGTCTTGGCGCCGCGAATCGGCAGGGTCGGCACGATATCGAGCTGCGCGTAGAGCTCGGTCAGGCCGCCGTTGACGCCGACCAGCAGGCCGGACGCGGTTTTCGGCCCGATGCCGGGAACGCCGGGGATGTTGTCGGAAGAGTCGCCCATCAGGGCCAGATAATCGATGATCTGCTCCGGAGCGACGCCGAATTTCTCCTTCACGCCCTCCACGTCCATCGAACTACCGGACATGGTGTTGACCAAGGTAATGTGGCCGTCGACCAGTTGCGCCATGTCCTTGTCGCCGGTGGAGATGATCACCGGACGATTGGCGGCCGCGCTGCTGCGGGCCAGGGTGCCGATCACGTCATCGGCCTCGACGCCTTCGACGCACAGCAGTGGGAAGCCGAGGGCTTTCACGCTCTGGTGCAGCGGCTCGATCTGCACGCGCATGTCGTCGGGCATGCTCGGGCGGTTGGCCTTGTATTCGGCGTACATCTCATCGCGAAATGTCCCGCCCTTGGCGTCGAACACCACGGCGAACGGGCTGTGCGGATACTGCTTGCGCAGGCTCTTGAGCATGTTCAGCACGCCCTTGACCGCGCCGGTCGGCAGGCCTTTGGAGGTGGTCAGCGGTGGCAGCGCGTGAAAGGCGCGGTACAGGTAAGACGAACCGTCCACCAGGACGAGGGGGGCTTGGCTCATGAGCAGGATCAACCTTTTCGGCGGGTCCGGCGCTAGAATAGCGGGACCGTTGACGACAAAGGGACAAGGTTATCATGCGTACGTTAAATCGCTTGCTGCTGGTCAGTTTGATTGCAACCACGCCACTGGCCGCGATCGCGGCGGATGATGCGCCGTCAGCGGAACCGGAGGTCACCATCCGTACCGAAGGTGACAAGACCATCCAGGAGTACCGGCAGAACGGTTTCCTGTACGCGATCAAGGTGACCCAGAAGGGTTTCCCGCCCTATTTTCTGGTGCGCGCGGACGGTACTGATGCAAACTTCATCCGCTCGGACCAGCCGGATATGCTGATCCCCGCGTGGAAGATTTTCGAGTGGAAGTAGTTTCTTAATTTCAACCGGCGCCGACGCGATGGCGGCGCCAGAACTGAGCAGTTTTTAACCATGTCTGTGTTCACCCCCCTGGCTCGGCCCGAGCTGGAAACCTTTCTCGCCCCTTACGGGCTCGGCCGTCTGCTCGATTTCCAGGGGATCGCCGCCGGCAGCGAAAACACCAACTTCTTCATCAGCATGGAAAAGGGCGAGTTCGTCCTGACCCTGGTCGAGCGCGGCCCAGTGCAGGAAATGCCGTTCTTCATCGACCTGCTCGACGTCCTCCACGAAGCCGACCTGCCGGTGCCCTACGCGCTGCGCACCACTGACGGCGTGGCCCTGCGCGAGCTGAAAGGCAAGCCGGCGCTGTTGCAGCCGCGCCTGGCCGGCAAGCACATCAAGCAGGCCAACGCCCAGCATTGCGCGCAGGTCGGTGACTTGCAGGCGCACCTGCACCTGGCAACCCAGGGCAACAACATGATCAAACGCAAGACCGATCGTGGTCTGGACTGGATGCTGGAAGAGGGCACGCAGTTTCTTTCGCATCTGAGCGACGCGCCGCGCGCTCTGCTGCAAACCGCGCTGGACGAAATCACGCAACAGAAAGACAAAATTCTCGCGCTGCCGCGGGCGAACATCCACGCCGACCTGTTCCGCGACAACGCGATGTTCGAAGGCACGCACCTGACCGGGCTGATCGACTTCTACAACGCCTGCTCCGGGCCGATGCTCTACGACGTGGCGATTGCCTTGAACGACTGGTGTTCGGACGATGATGGCCTGATCGACGGCCCGCGTGCGCGGGCCTTCCTCGGTGCCTACGCGGCACTGCGCCCGTTCACTGCGGCCGAGGCCGAGTTGTGGCCGACCATGCTGCGAGTGGCGTGCGTGCGGTTCTGGCTGTCGCGGTTGATTGCGGCGGAATCGTTCGCCGGGCAAGACGTGCTGATTCACGATCCGAAGGAGTTCGAGCAGCGTCTGGCGCAGCGTCAGCAGGTCAGCACACCGCTGCCGTTTGCCCTGTAAAAGAAAAAAACCGCAGCCTGTGCAGGCTGCGGTTTTTTTGTATTAGAGCGACTCCAGGCACCCTGCCAGATCATTCCCCAGCTTCTCCAGCACTTGCTCATAACCCTGAGCCGTCGCCGGCGTGTAGCCGCCCAACGCATCCAGCTCCGCCAGCTTCACCGGCAGGCCCGCCACCAGGGTTTCGGCCAAGCGTGGGCGCAACGGCGGCTCACTGAACACGCAAGTTTTGCCGACTTCCTGCAAGCGCGCACGCATTGCCGCGACATGCTGGGCGCCTGGCTGCACCTCCGCCGCAACGCTGAACACACCGGTGTGTTTCAAGCCGTAGGCCTCTTCGAAGTAGTCAAAGGCTTCGTGGAAGACGAAGTAGGGTTTGCCTTCAACGCTGGCCAGGCGCTTCTTCAAACGCTGATCCAGCGCATCGAGACGCGCGTCGAACGCCTTGGCGTTGCTCTGATAGCGCTCGGCATTGGCCGGGTCGGCAGCGCTCAGGTCGGCGGCCATCTTGTCGGCAATAACCCGCGCGTTCACCGGCGATAGCCACAAATGCGCATCGAGAGTACCTGGGCGGTGATCATGATCATGCTCGTCGGCGTCTTCGGCGTGGGAGTGGCTGTCTTCGGCGAAGCGGCGCAGCTTCATGCCCGGCAGGTCCTGCACCGCGACGCTCGGCAGCGTACGACCATTCAGCACGCGAGGCAGGAAACCTTCCATGTCCGGGCCGATCCAGTACAGCAGGTCCACCGATTGCACCTTGCGCACGTCGGACGGGCGCAACGCATAGTTATGCGGCGAAGCCCCCGGTGGCAGCAGCACTTCGGGAATCGCCACGCCGTCCTGCACGGCGGCGGCAATCAATTGCAGCGGCTTGATGCTGGTGAGGACTCTGACTTCGGCCTGGGCCGAACCGATCAGCAGAAAACTGGCGACAAATGCCACAAAAACAGAAAAAAGTCGGGACACGATGACCACTCAAGGAGGCGAGAACGGGTAACATAATAACGTCTCTAACCAAACTCGTCGCCGCTCATGCCTATTACCCCGATTGCCAGCCGTCCCCACGACCACTCCCATTGCGTCCACAGCGCCCTGTCCGAGGCCGATGCCTTGTGTGCACAGAAAGGCCTGCGCCTGACCGCATTGCGTCGGCGGGTGCTGGAACTGGTCTGGCAGAGCCACAAGCCGCTGGGTGCCTACGACATCCTCGCTGTGCTCAGCGAGCAGGATGGCCGCCGCGCCGCGCCGCCGACCGTGTACCGCGCACTGGATTTCCTGCTGGAAAATGGCCTGGTTCACCGCATCTCCTCGCTGAACGCCTTTGTCGGCTGCGTTCACCCGAAACATTCGCACCAGGGGCAGTTCCTGATCTGCCGCGAGTGCCACGCCGCCATCGAGCTTGAGCAAAAAACCATCAGCGATGCGATCGTCCACAGCGCCAAGGACGTCGGCTTCATCGTCGAGGCCCAGACTGTCGAAGTGGTCGGCCTCTGCTCCGGTTGCCGGGGGGCTTGATGAGTGATGCGTTGATCCGTCTGGAGCAGGTGGCTGTCCGGTTTGCCGGGCAGAACGTGCTGGACAACATTCACCTGAGCGTCGAACCGGGGCAGATCGTCACCCTGATCGGCCCCAACGGCGCCGGCAAGACCACGCTGGTGCGCGCCGTGCTTGGGCTATTGAAGCCCGACAGCGGCAGCGTCTGGCGCAAGCCGAAACTGCGCATCGGCTACATGCCGCAAAAGCTGCACGTCGATCCGACCTTGCCGCTGTCGGTGCTGCGCTTTCTGCGGCTGGTGCCGGGTGTTGATCGCCCGCGTGCGCTGGCGGCACTCAAGGAAGTCGGCGCCGAGCACGTCATCGACAGCCCGGTGCAAAGCGTTTCCGGCGGCGAAATGCAGCGCGTGCTGCTGGCCCGGGCGCTGTTGCGCGAGCCGGAACTGCTGGTGCTCGACGAGCCGGTGCAAGGTGTCGATGTGGCCGGGCAAGCCGAGCTGTACAGCCTGATCACCCGCCTGCGCGACCGTCATGGCTGCGGCGTGTTGATGGTCTCCCACGACCTGCATCTGGTGATGAGCACCACCGATCAAGTGGTGTGCCTCAACCGTCACGTCTGCTGCTCCGGGCATCCCGAGCAGGTCAGTGGCGACCCGGCTTTCGTCGAGTTGTTCGGCAACCACGCGCCGAGCCTGGCGGTCTATCACCACCATCACGACCACGCCCACGACCTGCACGGTTCGGTGGTCAAAGGGCCTGTGACGGGCCAACCTCACGTTCACGGAGATAGCTGCAAGCATGGCTGATTTTCTGTTCTACGCCCTGCTTGCAGGTCTGGCGCTGGCGGTGGTCGCGGGGCCGCTGGGCTCGTTCGTGGTCTGGCGGCGCATGGCCTATTTCGGCGACACCCTGTCCCACGCCGCGCTGCTCGGCGTGGCGCTGGGCTTTCTGCTGGATGTCAGCCCGACCGTTGCTGTCACCGTGGGCTGCCTGCTGCTGGCGGTGCTGCTGGTAACCCTGCAACAGCGTCAGCCGCTGGCGTCCGACACGTTGCTGGGCATTCTTGCGCCGAGCACGCTCTCTCTCGGGCTGGTGGTACTAAGCTTCATGCATGAAGTGCGGATCGACCTGATGGCCTATCTGTTTGGCGATCTGTTGGCGATCAGTCCGACTGACCTTGCATGGATCCTCGGTGGCAGCGCGGCGGTGCTGGTGCTGCTGGTGACGCTGTGGCGGCCGCTGCTGGCGATCACCGTGCACGAAGAACTGGCCCGGGTCGAAGGCCTGCCGGTGGCCGGTTTGCGCATGGCGCTGATGCTGTTGATCGCGGTGGTGATCGCCGTGGCGATGAAAATCGTCGGTGTGCTGCTGATTACGTCGCTGTTGATCATCCCGGCAGCTGCGGCACAACGTCACGCCCGCTCGCCGGAGCAGATGGCACTGGGCGCGAGCCTGCTGGGCATGCTCGCCGTGTGTGGCGGGCTGGCGTTGTCCTGGTTCAAGGACACCCCGGCCGGCCCGTCAATCGTTGTGACGGCGGCCGCACTGTTTCTGCTGAGTTTTGTTCTGCCCCGTCGAGGGGTGTAGACTTGCTCGTTTTTTGCGCAAATAGAGAGTCGCAGGAATGAAGCCGTTCGCCTCCCGTTATCTGCTCCTTGTCGCATTTTCAGTGCTGCTGGGCGCCTGCCAAAGCACGCCGCCGGTGGCCGAAGCCCCCGATGCGCGGGCCACGGCCATCGCACAGCTGGAGCAAAGCCTGGCCAGCAGCGAACTGGCCACAGCCGAAGACCAATTGGCAGCCTTGCAGGCCGAAACGCCCAACGATCAGTCCCTTGAGCAATACCAGCGCCAGTTGGCCGAGGCCTATCTGCGCCGCAGCCAGATCGTCCTGCAGAAGGGCGATGTGAATGCTGCCGCAACCGCTTTGGCCCGCGCCCGCGCGCTGATGCCCAAGGCCCCGGCGCTGACCGGTGGCGTCAACGGTGCTATCACCGAAGCCCGCAAGGCTGAGCTGGAGAAAGCCGAAGCGGCACTTCAGGCCGCCGAAGCCAAGCCGAAAGCCAAGGTGATCGATCCGACCGCCGAAAGCACCACGGTTGCGCTGAATATCACCGATAGCCGCAAACTTCGCCGTCAACTCGACGCGATCGCCGCCGATGTGGTGAATTACGACTGTGCGGTGAGCATTCAGGCGCCGCGCACCAATGATTACCCGTGGCTGGCGACGTTGATCACCAAACGCGTGAAGAAGCTCGATCCGGATTTCGATCTGCAGATCGAGAAACAGATCTTGCGCACAGTTCCGGCACAGATGGTCTTGAGCCCACGCAAACCTTGAATGACCGCAGCCTGCATTTCGCAGGCTGCGGTTTTTTTCAGGCCGGAATCGCCTTGGCCTTCGCTTCCCGATCCCAGACCCGATGCTGCCCGATCGCCGCAAAGAGCGGCTTGGTCAGCGCTTTCACATCCTTGCCCTCGATCAGCCCGGCATCCACCTCCAGCTTCAACACATCCAGTAACTGCCTGGCGTCGCCTTGCAGCGCAATTGCCTTCAGGTGTTTGTAAGCCTCCAGCAGGTAATGCAGCGCCACGCCATCACCACTCAACACCTTGACCGACGCCGCGCCACCCGGCACGAACACCGCGTCGAACGCCACCGAAGGCAAACCTTCCATCGACGCATCCACCGCCAGGCTTTTGCCATCGGCTGTCTTTACCGGCGCCGAGGTCGGGCCGAGCAATTTGGCGTGCGCGCCTTCCGCTGCCAGAGCTTTCTTCATCGCATCGATCGCTGCACCATCGACACCATTGGCCGCCAGAATCGCCACTTTTCGCGTCTTTATGTTCTCCGGCAACAGGTTGGCCTGACTCAGGGCCGGCGAGTGATCCAAAGATGTCTTGCGTACCTCGACCGTGCCTTTGGCCGGCGCTGGCAACCCAAGGTTGTGCGCCACGCGCTTGGCCAGTTCCAGGTCGATGTTGGCCAGAATCTCGTTCACTTCCCGGGCCCGAATGTGCTCCCGCTCAACCTTGCCCAGTTCGAAGCTGTAGGCCGAAATGATGTGTTCCTGTTCGTGCTTGCTCATGCTCTTGAAGAACAGCCGCGCCTGGGAGAAGTGATCGCTGAACGACTCGCTGCGCTGACGGATCTTGTTGGCGTCGATGCGTTCCGGGTAGCTTTCGAACCCGCCGTCCTGCGCAGCCGGCGGAGTTTCTTTCGGCCAGCCGCCATCAATCGAGTTCGGCTCGTAGGACGCGCGACCCTTGTCGATTACCGTGCGGTGCTGGGCATCGCGCTGGCCGTTGTGGAAGGGCGCGACCGGGCGATTGATCGGCAGCTCATGAAAGTTCGGCCCGCCGAGTCGGCTGATCTGTGTGTCGGTGTAGGAAAACAGCCGACCTTGCAGCAACGGGTCATTGGAGAAGTCGATGCCCGGCACGATATGGCCGGGGCAGAACGCGACCTGTTCGGTCTCGGCGAAGAAGTTGTCCGGGTTGCGGTTGAGGGTCATCTTGCCCAACGGTGTGATCGGGACGATTTCCTCGGGAATCAGTTTGGTCGGGTCGAGGATGTCGAAATCGAAGTCGTGCTCGTTTTCCTCCTCGATGACTTGTACGCCAAGTTCCCATTCCGGGTAGTCACCGGTCTCGATGGCCTCCCAGAGGTCGCGCCGATGGTAGTCAGTGTCTTTACCCGCCAGCTTCTGCGCTTCGTCCCACACCAGCGAACAGGTGCCGGCGGTGGGGCGCCAGTGGAATTTGACGAAGCGCGATTTGCCCTCGGCGTTGATCAGTCGGAAGGTGTGCACGCCGAAACCCTGCATGCTGCGCAGGCTTTTCGGGATGGCCCGGTCGGACATGGCCCAGATGACCATGTGCGCCGATTCCGGCACCAGCGACACGAAGTCCCAGAACGTGTCGTGAGCCGAGCCGCCGGTGGGCATTTCGTTGTGCGGCTCGGGTTTTACCGCGTGGACGAAGTCGGGAAACTTGATCGCGTCCTGAATGAAAAATACCGGCATGTTGTTGCCGACCAGATCGAAGTTGCCTTCGTCGGTAAAGAACTTCACGGCAAAACCACGGACGTCGCGCACGGTATCGCCGGAGCCGCGTGGACCTTGCACCGTGGAAAAGCGTACGAAAACCGGGGTTTTCTTCCCCGGATCCCGTAGGAAACCAGCCTTGGTCAGCGCCGAATGGTTCTCGTAGGTTTGAAAGAAACCATGTGCACCTGTGCCGCGGGCATGGACGATACGCTCGGGAATCCGCTCATGGTCAAAGTGCGTGATTTTCTCACGCATGATGAAGTCTTCGAGAAGCGACGGCCCACGGGGCCCGGCCTTCAGCGTGTTCTGATTGTCAGCGATCTTCACACCCTGATTGGTGCGCAGGGCCTGGCCGGTGGCGTCGGAGCGAAACTTTTCCAGGCTGTCGAGTTTGGCGTTGGTGTTGGCGCGATCCGGGGTGTTGGTCCCGGCCAGTTGGCTTTTGTCGGTGGCAGGCTTTTTGGTACTCATCAGACGTAAACTCCTCGTTTGACCCCGGTCGCGCCGGGGCTCTTGAGTGGTTCCCGGGCACGGTACCCGGAGTTTCAAGTCGCTTAACTAGTGACTGACGAGGGTTTTTGCCGTTCCTTTTTTATGACCTTTGATCGCGTTATTGCCAAATGAAAGGTTGAATGCGGAATAAATGCTAATAACCTCTATACGGACAGGCTAAAATGCGCGCCCGGCTAACCGCTGATCCTTTTCCAACGCGCCCCACAAGGTTCGCTACGTGATCGAGTTTCAAAACGTCCATAAGACTTACCGCGTCGCCGGTAAGGACATCACCGCGCTGCATCCGACGAGTCTCTCCATCGAGAACGGTCAGGTGTTCGGCCTGATTGGCCATTCCGGTGCGGGAAAAAGTACTCTGCTGCGTCTGATCAATCGCCTGGAAGAATCCAGTGGCGGCAAGATCATTGTCGACGGCGAAGAAGTCACCGCGCTGGACGCCAACGGCCTGCGCCGTTTTCGTCAGCAAGTCGGGATGATCTTCCAGCACTTCAACCTGCTGGCGTCCAAGACCGTGGCCGACAACGTCGCGCTGCCGCTGACCCTCGCCGGTGAACTGTCCCGCGCCGAGATCGACCAGCGTGTGGCCGAGTTGCTCAAGCGCGTCGGTTTGTCCGATCACGCGAAAAAATTCCCGGCGCAGTTGTCCGGTGGCCAGAAGCAGCGCGTCGGTATTGCCCGTGCCCTGGCGACCAAGCCGAAAATCCTGCTGTGCGACGAAGCCACCAGCGCCCTCGACCCGCAGACCACCGCGTCGGTGCTGCAACTGCTGGCCGAGATCAACCGTGAGCTGAAGCTGACCATCGTGCTGATCACCCACGAGATGGACGTGATCCGCCGTGTGTGCGATCAGGTGGCGGTGATGGACGCCGGCGTGATCGTCGAGCAAGGCTCGGTGGCCGACGTGTTCCTGCATCCGAAGCACCCGACCACCAAGCGTTTCGTCCAGGAAGACGAGCAGATCGACGAAAGCGAGCAGCGCGATGACTTCGCTCACGTGCCGGGCCGCATCGTACGTCTGACCTTCCAGGGCGAAGCGACCTACGCGCCGTTGCTCGGAACCGTCGCCCGGGAAACCGGTGTGGACTACAGCATCCTGGCCGGTCGTATCGACCGCATCAAAGACATTCCTTACGGGCAATTGACCCTCGCCGTCACCGGTGGCGACATGGACGCGGCGTTCGCCCGCTTCACCGCCGCTGACGTTCACATGGAGGTGTTGCGCTAATGGCAGACCTGATGAGTTTCTTCACCAATATCGACTGGTACGAAATCTGGCTGGCCACTGGCGACACCATGATGATGCTCGGCGGTTCGCTGCTGTTCACCGTGTTGCTCGGCCTGCCGCTGGGCGTGTTGCTGTTCCTCTGCAGCCCGCGTCAGTTGCTCGAAGCCAAAGGCGTGTACGCCTTGCTGTCGCTGGTGGTGAACATCCTGCGTTCGCTGCCGTTCATTATTCTGTTGATCGTGATGATCCCGTTCACCGTGCTGATCACCGGCACCTCACTGGGTGTGGCCGGTGCGATTCCGCCGTTGGTGGTGGGTGCAACGCCGTTCTTCGCGCGGTTGGTGGAAACCGCCCTGCGTGAAGTCGATCGCGGCATTATCGAAGCGACCCAGTCGATGGGCGCGACCACTCGGCAGATCATCATGAACGCCTTGTTGCCGGAGGCCCGTCCGGGCATCTTCGCGGCGATTACGGTGACGGCGATTACACTGGTTTCCTACACCGCAATGGCCGGTGTGGTCGGCGCCGGTGGCCTGGGTGACCTGGCGATTCGTTTCGGCTACCAGCGTTTCCAGACCGACGTGATGATCGTCACCGTGGTGTTGCTGCTGATTCTGGTGCAAGTGCTGCAAATGGCGGGCGACCGACTGGTCGTTCACTTTTCGCGCAAATAACCGGTTTTGTAATGACATGAGCCGGCCATTCGCTGGCAGGCGCCAGACGGGCGCCGTAAAAAGGAGTTAGCTGAATGAAAAAACTGATCGTTGCCCTGGCTGCCGTTGCAGCGTTCTCGGCCCACGCCGATGAAACCCTGACCGTTGCGGCCACCCCGGTGCCGCACGCGGAAATCCTCGAATTCGTGAAGCCGGTTCTGGCCAAAGAAGGCGTGGATCTGAAGGTCAAGGTCTTCACCGATTACATCCAGCCGAACGTGCAGGTGGCCGAGAAGCGTCTGGACGCCAACTTCTTCCAGCACCAGCCGTACCTCGATGAGTTCAACAAGGCCAAGGGCACCAGCCTGGTCGCCGTGACCGGCGTGCACCTGGAGCCGCTGGGCGCTTACTCCAGCAAGATCAAGAAGCTCGACGAGCTGCCAAGCGGCGCCAACGTGGTCATCCCGAACGACGCCACCAACGGCGGCCGTGCGCTGTTGCTGCTGGCCAAGGCTGGCGTGATCACCCTGAAGGATCCGACCAACATCCTGTCGACCGTCAAGGACATCGCCCAGAACCCGAAAGACCTGAAAATCCGTGAACTGGAAGCCGCGACCATCCCGCGCGTGCTGACCCAGGTCGACCTGGCGCTGATCAACACCAACTACGCGCTGGAAGCCAAGCTCGATCCGTCCAAGGACGCGCTGATCATCGAAGGCAGCGACTCGCCTTACGTGAACATTCTGGTGTCCCGTGCGGACAACAAGGACAGCGACGCCATGAAGAAACTGGCCGCTGCCCTGCACAGCCCGGAAGTGAAGAAATTCATCACCGAGAAGTACAAAGGCGCGGTGTTGCCGGCGTTCTGATTGATATAGCTGCAACGAAAAAGGGGACGCCATGAGCGTCCCCTTTTTTGTGTCTTCGATTTGGGTTTTGTAGCGCATTTGAAATCGCGCCCTCACCCCAGCCCTCTCCCGGAGGGAGAGGGGGCCGATCGAGGTGTCTTGCGTCCTGCATCGACCTGAAAGATCTTGGCGATTATGGATTCAAAGCAATACGTTCAATTCGGTGTAGCTCGCCAATATCCCCCAATCAGTCCCCTCTCCCTCCGGGAGAGGGTTAGGGTGAGGGCAGGCTTTTGATCTTGGCTATTTGCGGTTCAACATCACCGGCAACTGCGCAACCAGCTTGGCATTATTCAACGGCGCCCGAATAAACCCGCGCTGCGTACCATCAGGCCCGATCACCGCCAGGTTCC
Organism: Pseudomonas sp. FW215-R2; assembly: GCF_058789255.1. Classification (NCBI taxonomy): domain Bacteria; kingdom Pseudomonadati; phylum Pseudomonadota; class Gammaproteobacteria; order Pseudomonadales; family Pseudomonadaceae; genus Pseudomonas; species Pseudomonas sp. FW215-R2. The sequence continues at coordinate 45,992 of NZ_JBYTBO010000016.1, read as the reverse complement.
CACTGTGATCCACCGTGTAATTCGGCTTGCTGGTGTCCGCCGGAATGAACGGAATGCTCACCGCGTTGGCTACCTTCTGCAGCTCCTCGATCGACTTCGGCGTCAGGCCGATGAACTGCGGGTCGAAGTAGCCCAGGTACTGCTTCAGCTGCGCAGGGTTGTCGCGGTTCGGGTCGACGCTGACCAGCACGATCTGCAACTTGTCCACAGCGTCCTTCGGCAGTTCGCTCTTGATCTGGCGCAGTTGGGCGAGGGTGGTCGGGCAGATGTCCGGGCAGAAGGTGTAGCCGAAGAACAGCAGGCTCCACTTGCCCTTGAGCTCGTTGACCGTGACCGGTTGGCCGTCCTGATTGGTCATCGTCACGTCCGGCAGGTTGCGGCTTTGCGGCAGCAGGATGATGCCGGCGTCGATCAGCGCCGTCGGGTCGCCCTGGCCCTTGCCGCTCAGCACTTTGTTGACGGTCAGGCCGAGGATCAGCGCGATCACGGCCACGAGGATGAAGACGGTTTTCTGGGTTCGAGTCATAGGTTCAACAGTAAGTAGTGGTCTACGAGCAGGGCGATGAACAGCAGAAACAAGTACCAGATAGAGTACTTGAAGGTGTTGATCGCCGCGTGCGGCCGAGTGCCACGGTACAGCACCACGGCCCATTGCAGAAACCTTGCGCCCAGGCCGAGGGCGCAGATCAGGTACAGCGCGCCGCTCATGTGGATCACGTACGGCAACAGGCTGACCGCCAGCAGGGCGAAGGTGTACAGCAGAATGTGCACCTTGGTGTAGTGCTCGCCGTGGGTGACCGGCAGCATCGGGATGTCGGCTTTCGCGTATTCCTCCTTGCGGTGGATCGCCAGCGCCCAGAAGTGCGGCGGGGTCCAGGCGAAGATGATCAACACCAGCAGCAACGGTTCGGCGCTGACGTGGCCGGTGGCGGCGGTCCAGCCAAGCAGCGGCGGTGCGGCGCCGGCGAGGCCGCCGATGACGATGTTCTGCGGCGTCGCGCGTTTGAGGAATCCGGTGTAGATCACCGCGTAGCCGAGCAGCGAGGCCAGGGTCAGCCACGCGGTCAGCGGATTGGTGAAGGTCAGCAGCAAGGCCTGGCCGAGCAGCGCCAGCACCAGTGCAAAGGTCAGTGCCGCCGTGGGCGAAACCCGGCCCTCGGCCAGCGGCCGTTTATGGGTGCGCGCCATGACGGCGTCGATGCGCCGATCCACCACATGATTGACCGCCGCCGCACCACCGGCACACAGCGCGATCCCCAGGTTGCCGAACACCAGCACCGTCCACGGCACGCCAGCGCGGGTCGCGAGGAACATGCCGACCAGCGAGGTGATCAGCATCAGCACCACAACTTTCGGTTTGGTCAGCTCCAGATAGTCTCGCCACAACGCCTGCGCGGGACGTTCGCCGATCAGAATCGCCATGGCGTCTCTCCTTTTATCGTGATGGGCGCCGCCGACTGTTTACGCGGGCTCAGGTGCCAGCGCGCAAGCATCGGTTGCTTGACCCGAACCAGACTGGTTCGCGCGTGATAGTTGACCAGCACCATGGTCAGCAGCAGGGCAGCGCCGCCGGCGTTGTGCGCCACGGCCACCGGCAGCGGCAGGTGAAACAGCACGTTGCTGATGCCGAGGGTGATCTGCGCGCCGAGGGCGATCAGCACCAGCCCGGCCAGCCGCGTCATGCCCACGACTTTCAGTTGCCAGGCCAGACCGAGCAGGACAATCGTCACCAGCAGGGCGCCGATGCGGTGGGTCAGGTGAATCGCCGTGCGCGCATCGCTGTCGAGTTGCCCGCCGAGGTAATTGGGGCCGATGTGTTGGGTCAGGTGAAAGCCGTTGGCGAAGTCCGCCGGCGGCAGCCATTGGCCGTGGCAGGTCGGGAAGTCGATGCAGGCCACTGCCGCATAGTTGGAACTGACCCAGCCGCCGAGGGCGATCTGACCTATTACCAATAGCAGCCCGGCGGTGGCCCAATATTGAAGACGCTTGGGCACGGTCAGCGCCGGCAGCACGCCGGACAGTCTCAATGTCAGCAGAAATAGCAGGCTCAAGGTCGCGAAGCCTCCAAGCAAATGCCCGGTCACCACTTGCGGCCAGAGCTTGAGCGTCACCGTCCACATGCCGAACGCGGCCTGGGCGAACACCACCGCCAGCAGAAACAGCGGCAGCTTCAGCGGTTGGCCCGGATGACGGCGGTTAACCCACGCCCGCCCGGCCAGAATCGAGATCAGCATGCCGAGGGTGCCGGCGAAGTAACGGTGGATCATCTCGTTCCAGCCTTTGTGCGCCTCCACGGGCGAGTCGGGGTAATGCAGTTCGGCATGGGCCAGTTGGGCTTCGCTTTTCGGCACGCTGATAAACCCGTAGCAGCCGGGCCAGTCCGGGCAGCCGAGTCCGGCGTGAGTCAGGCGGGTGTAGGCGCCGAGCAGCACCACGATCAGTGCGAGCAGGGTGGCAAACAGCGCGAGGCGAAATCCAGGTTTGGCCATGACGATGCCCTTATCCGATGTTCGACAGTTTCAGCAGGTGGCGCAGGTCGTTGAGCAGATCCTTGCCCTTGACGCTCGGGTCGTAGCGCAGCACGAGATTGCCGTGGGGATCGACGATCCACAGCTGTGGCGTGGTTTTGTCACCGGTGGCTTTGCCGAACGCGGCGGTGTCCAGCGGATAGCGTTGCAGTTGCGGATATTCGCGGCTCAGCTTGGCTTCGTAGTCGGCCGTCAGCGGTTGCGCGGAAGCGAGGGCATGGCTGGCGCGACCGGCATCGCGGCCGAGGCCGATCTGAATCTGCCGCGCCAGGTACACCAGTTGCTGGCAGTCCACCGCGCAGTCCTTCGGCGCGGTTACCAGCATCTGCCAGCGTTCTTCGTCAGCCGCTACGCCGAGGTCGGCACGGCTCTGGCCGTTGCCGATCAGTTCACCGTGATAGCTGCGACCGTCCGGCACCCAGAACTGCAGCTTGTACATGCCGGTGGCGAGGATCATCGGGCCGATCACGCCGAGCAGGATCAGCAGCAGTTGAATGCGGCCGCGACGGCGACTGGCCGGGGCTTTTGCTTCAGACATGCTGGGTGGATTCATGGCCGCTCCCATGGAGTTTCTCCTTTGCGTTGTGCCAGCCGAGATAGAGGTAAAGACCGAACAGGGCGGTGGCCATGGCGAACCACTGCACGGCGTAACCGAGGTGTTTTTCCGGGCCCATGGCAACCACCGGCCAGTCGACCTGATAGCTGGCGGGGCCGGGTTCTGCGCGTAATTCATAGGCGAAGCCGTCGCGCTCGAGGGTTTTCCACCATTTGGCGGGTTCGACGGCGGTGACGGTTTGCGGCCAGGTGCTGCTGACCGGGTCGGCGTGCAACTGGAAGGTCGCGCCGGGGGCGACATACACCCAGGCGTCGACATTCACGGCATCGGCCGGTGTCTTGAATTGCGGGGTAACGCGCCGGTCCGGCCACGGCAGCCAGCCACGATTGACCAGCAGCCACAGGCCGGTGCGCTGATCCTGAAACGGTTGCAGCAGCTCGACGCCGACCTTGCCGTCACGTTGACGGTTGTCCAGCAGCAGGCTGTGGGCGGCATCGAACTGGCCGTGCAGATGCACCCGGCGAAAGGCCGGATCGGTGCTGTGCACGAGCTCGGTGCTGGCCATCGGTTCGGCGGCGCGGCGTTCGGCGTAGCTGGCGAGCAGGGCGGTTTTCTCCGCGCCCCGGCCCAACTGCCAGAAACCCAGCGAAATCAGCAGCGGCAGCAGCAAGGCGACCACCAGCGTCGGCACGACGCCCGGCCGAAAGCGCTTCATGGCCGCGCCAGAAAAGCAGTGAATGCGACCGCTATACTTGATTGCATCGCCTGTACCCCCGGAGTCTTCCCATGCTCAAAGCAGCTATCGTCCTGATGCTGATTGCCACGGTGATCAGCCTGTTCAGCGGCCTGTTTTTCCTGGTCAAGGACGACAGCAGCTCGAATCGCCTGGTCATCGCCTTGAGTGTTCGGGTGGCATTGGCCGCTTGCACCGTCGGCTTGATTGCCTGGGGTTTCTACAGCGGCCAACTGGTGTCGCACGCGCCTTGGTAGCTCTGTCCTTCAGAGCACGTAAACGAAGATGAACAAGCCGATCCACACCACATCGACGAAGTGCCAGTACCAGCTCGCGGCTTCGAAGCCGAACTGGTGCTCGTTGTCGAAGTGGCCGCGCATGATCCGCATCAGCATCACGAACAGAATGATCGTGCCGATGGTCACGTGGGCGCCGTGGAACCCGGTGAGCATGAAGAACGTCGCGCCGTAGATGCCGGAACCGAGGGTCAGGCCCAGCTCGTGATAGGCGTGCATGTACTCCTCGGCCTGCAAGGCGAGGAAGCCGCAACCCAGCAGCACGGTGATCAACAGCCACAGCTTCAGCGCACCGCGATGACCTTTCTTCAGGGCGTGGTGAGCGATGGTGATGGTCACGCTGGAGCTCACCAGCAGGATGGTGTTGATCAGCGGCAGGCCCCACGGGCTGATGACTTCCTTGGGCGGCGGGAACAGTTTCGGATCCGGCGTGTGCAATAGCGGCCAGGTGAACTGGAAGTTCGGCCAGAGCATGTGGGCGATGCCTTTGGTACCTTCGCCGCCCAACGCCGGACCGGAAATGTGCCGCACATAGAACAGCGCGCCGAAGAAGGCGATGAAGAACATCACCTCGGAGAAGATGAACCAGCTCATGCCCCAGCGGAACGAGCGGTCCAGCTGCGGGCTGTACAACCCCGCGCGGCTTTCCTTGATCACTGTGCCGAACCAGCCGAACAGCATGTACGCCAGCAACAGGCCACCGACGAAAAAGATCAGCGGGCCGTGGGATTCCGGGCGCGCTGCCTTCAGATCGTTGAACCAGGTCGCCAGGCCGTACACCGTGGTGACCATGCCGATGGTCGCGACGATCGGCCATTTGCTCTGGGCCGGGACGTAATAGTGCTCATGAGTTGCCATTTATTGTTCTCCTTATCGGGCACGCTTAACCGCCAGTGTTTGCAGCCACCGGAGGATGTCGGGCGGTGATATCGAACAGCGTGTAGGACAGCGTCAGGTGCTTCACGTCCTTGGGCATGTCGCGGTCAACGATGAAACGCACCGGCATCTCGATCTGCTGACCGGGCTGCAGCACCTGCTGGGTAAAGCAAAAGCATTCGGTCTTGTGGAAATACGCCGCCGCTTCGCTCGGGGCGATGCTCGGCACAGCCTGGGCGCTCATCGGTTTATCGGTGGGATTGCGCGCGATGAAGATCATCTCGTTGACCGCGCCGGGGTTGGCCGTCAGTTCGTCATGCTTGGGGTAAAAATCCCAAGGCATGTCGACATTGTTGGTCGACAGGAACTGCACCCGCACCTGCCGGGACTTGTCCACAACCTGCTCGCCTTCGTACTGCCCGGCAGTCTTGCCGTTGATGCCGAAGGCCTTACACATCACGTCGTAGATCGGCACCAGGGCAAAACCGAAGACAAACATCGCCACCACCACGCCGAGCAGTCGGGTCACCAGTTTCTTCAGCGATATCGAGTCAGCCATGGCGGTGGCCCTCAAGGGCTACGGGTTTCATTTCACTTCCGGCGGCGTGGTGAAGGTGTGATACGGCGCCGGCGACGGCACGCTCCACTCCAGACCTTCGGCGCCATCCCACGGTTTGGCCGGTGCCGGCTCGCCGCCACGGATGGTCTTGATCACGATGAACAGGAAGAAGATCTGCGTGGCGCCGAACATGAACGCGCCGATCGACGAGACCATGTTGAAGTCGGCGAACTGCAGGTTGTAGTCCGGAATCCGCCGTGGCATCCCCGCCAGTCCCACGAAGTGCATCGGGAAGAAGGTCATGTTCATGCCGACGAAGGACAGCCAGAAGTGCAGCTTGCCCAGGGTTTCGTCGTACATGTGGCCGGTCCATTTCGGCAGCCAGTAATAAGCCGAGGCGAAGATCCCGAAGATCGCCCCCGGCACCAGCACGTAGTGGAAGTGCGCGACCACGAAGTAGGTGTCCTGGTACTGGAAGTCCGCCGGGGCGATGGCCAGCATCAGCCCGGAGAAACCGCCGATGGAGAACAGGATCACGAACGCCACGGCAAACAGCATCGGCGTCTCGAAGGTCAGCGAGCCTTGCCACATGGTGCTGGCCCAGTTGAACACCTTCACCCCGGTCGGCACCGCGATCAGCATCGTCGCGTACATGAAGAACAACTCGCCCACCAGCGGAATGCCCACCACGAACATGTGGTGTGCCCAGACGATGAACGACAGGAACGCGATGCTCGCCGTGGCGTAGACCATCGAGGTGTAGCCGAACAGCGGCTTGCGCGAGAAGGTCGGGATGATCTGGCTGACGGCGCCGAAGGCCGGCAGGATCATGATGTACACCTCGGGGTGGCCGAAGAACCAGAACACGTGCTGGAACAGCACCGGGTCACCGCCACCGGCGGCACTGAAGAAACTGGTGCCGAAGTGGATGTCCATCAGCATCATCGTCACGCACCCGGCCAGTACCGGCATCACCGCGATCAGCAGGAACGCGGTGATCAGCCAGGTCCAGACGAACAGCGGCATTTTCATCAGCGTCATGCCGGGGGCGCGCAGGTTGAGGATGGTGGCGATCACGTTGATCGCGCCCATGATCGAACTGATCCCCATCAAGTGGATGGCGAAGATGAAGTAGGTCACGCTTTCCGGCGCATAAGTCGTGGACAGCGGCGCGTAGAAGGTCCAGCCGAAGTTCGGCCCGCCGCCGGCGGTGAACAGGGTCGAGACCAGCAGCAGGAACGCCGCCGGCAGCAGCCAGAAGCTGAAGTTGTTCATCCGTGGCAGCGCCATGTCCGGTGCGCCGATCATCAACGGGATCATCCAGTTGGCGAGGCCGACGAACGCCGGCATCACCGCACCGAACACCATCACCAGCCCGTGCATGGTGGTCATCTGGTTGAAGAACGCCGGTTCGACGATCTGCAGACCGGGCTGGAACAGCTCGGCACGGATCACCATGGCGAACGAGCCGCCGAGCAGGAACATGCAGAACGCGAACCACAGGTACAACGTGCCGATGTCCTTGTGGTTGGTGGTCAGCACCCAGCGCATCAGGCCTTTGGCGGGGCCGTGGGCGTGGTCGGCATGACCGTGGTCATCGATGACAGCGCTCATGGCCGGTCTCCTTCAAGTGAGTGGACTTGGCAGGCCGGGGCGCCTTGCCCCGGCCGGTTCACGAAGTACGCAATAGACCGGCTCATTTGCTTTCCGCCTGTTTCAGCTCCAGCACTTCTTTTGGCGTGACCATGTCGCCCTTGTTGTTGCCCCAGGCGTTACGTTCGTAGGTCACGACCGCTGCGATATCGACTTCCGAGAGTTGCTTGCCGAACGCCGCCATGGCGGTGCCCGGTTTGCCGAAGTACACGCGGTGCAGGTGATCGGCTTTCGGCCCGGTGGCAATCGGCGAGCCCTTGAGCGCCGGGAACATCGGCGGCAGGCCCTGGCCTTCGGCCTGGTGACAGGCTACGCAGGTGGTGTGGTAGATCTTGTCGCCGCGCTCCTTGAGCTCGTCGAGGGTCCATTCCTTGCTCGTCAGCTCTTTGAGCTGCGCAGCCTCGGCCTTGCGATCGGCGAGCCATTTTTCGTAGTCCGCTTTCTCTTTGACCTCGACCACGATCGGCATGAAGCCGTGATCCTTGCCGCACAGCTCGGCGCACTGGCCACGGTAGAGGCCGGGCTTGTCGATGCGCGTCCAGGCTTCATTGACGAACCCGGGGATCGCATCGCGCTTGACCGCGAAGGCCGGCACCCACCAGGAGTGGATCACGTCGGCAGAGGTGACGAGGAAACGCACCTTGGCCCCGGTCGGCAGCACCAGCGGCTTGTCGACCTCGAGCAGGTAATGCTCGCCCTTGGCTTCCTTGTTGTGAATCTGTTCGGCGGGGGTGGCCAGGTTGCTGAAGAACTCGACGTCCTGGCCCAGGTATTTGTAGTGCCACTTCCACTGATAGCCGGTGATCTGGATATCGATATCCGGCTCACTGGTGTCGTACATGCGGATCAGAGTGGCGGTTGCCGGAACCGCCATCGCCACCAGGATCAGCAGCGGGACGACGGTCCAGAGAATCTCGACGGTGGTGCTTTCGTGGAATTTTGCGGCGACCTGCCCGGTAGAACGGCGGTGCACCATCATCGACCAGAACATGGCGCCGAAGACGATGATCCCGATCACCACACAGATCCAGAAAATGGTCATGTGCAGGTCGAATACTGCGTGACTGATTTCAGTCGCTCCAGGCGCCATATTCACAGTCCAGGCAGCGTGCACCGGGCTGAAAATCGACCACAACAGGAGGCCCATCCAGACGTGTGGATGTCGCATCATTGCGGGTTCCCCTTATCGTTCTTGTTATCCCGCCGGCTTTCGCCTGCGGCAAGGGAGCGGCTGCATCAGACTACGAACTTGAATCGCCGGGCCTTGCTGCGGGTGCAGTCGGGCGTCATCAGCTAACTCCATTCAATGGCGAGTATAGACAGCGGCTGAAAAATGCAATGCGCGGACGTCAATCGAGTGAAACAGCTGGCACTTGCGTTCCGGGGCACGAATGGAGAAGGATGCAGACGAGTGGTGGCAAACCGATATAACGCAGGTGTATCAAGGATGAAATAATTATGACAAATGCGTCTTAGCATTTTTCGTAAGCCAGCTAAGTTATGTCTTCCCTATTTCATTGCCTTGTTTCCTGGAGTTTTCATGAACACCGCCGCATTGCGCGAGCAGATCCACATAGCCCGACAACACGAGATTGAAACCGGAAAGCTGACCCGTCAGCTGGAAGCCCAACTGCAACACCTGCACCCGGCGATCCAGTTGCCGGAAACCGACGCCAATGGCGTGCTGACGCGTTTTGTCGCCGCCTACATCGATGAAGTGCCAGACCTGCTGGATGCAGCCAATGAAGTCGCCAGGGAAGCGGGAATCGAGTCACAGATCAAACCGGTGCTGAAAATCGCCGAACAGTACTTTCTCCAGCCGCCGGTCGGCCTGGACAGTCTGCTGGACGAAGCCTATCTGGCGCACCGCTTTGTCGAAGAGGTCAACGACCTGTACATCAAGCATTTCGGCCAGCCACTGATCCCCCTGGACATGACGGTCGCCAATCTGATTGCTCACCAGTTGCTCGGTGAGGAATTTGCCAATCAACTTGATGAAGTGGTGCATCACGCGGTGGACAGCATGCTCGACGACGACAGCTTTGCGCTGGAGTCGGTGGAAGCCTACCGCGAGAAACTCAGCAGCCCGGACACCGGTGCGGCGTGGAAACGCTGGCCGTGCATGAGTCGCCGTCTGGGCGTGGGCCTGGAACTGGATCAGCCTGCGGCTTGATCTCTGCGCAAACGATTGGGGGAACAGATTGCTCTGTTCCCCCAAATGTTTTCAGCCTGCCGCACCGATCCCGGTGGTGGTACGGATCCGTCCTTCAAGCCGTCGCTTCAATCCCCGCGACTCGATCAACAGCTTCGAACCCTTGGCCGCATTGGCCCGGCCCCACTCTTCCAGCAATTCCAGACACGAATGGTCGATGTAGCTCAGGTTGTTGAGCGGCACGTGCACCGTCGTGCCCGCAGGAATGCTGCCGAGCACCTGAGTCAGCGCCGGCACTTTGAGGAATGTTGCCGCGCCCACCAGACGCAACTCCATTTCCCCGTCCTGCGGCAGATCGATCAGGCTGATCTTCAGCCGCGAAGCCTTGAACGCCAGTTTCACCAGGGTCAAACCGAAACCGATCAGCACGCCGGTCAACAGGTCGGTGAAAATGATCGCCAGCGCCGTCGCGGCGTAGGTGAACATCGGCATCCGGCCATACCGCCCCAGGCCGCGAAAGGCTTTCAGATCCACCAGTTTGAAACCGGTGTAGACCAGCACCCCGGCCAGGCTCGCCACCGGAATGCTTTGCAGCACACTCGACAGTAACAACACGAAGGCCAGCAGCCACAGACCATGGAAAATCGTCGAGTAGCGCGTGGTGGCACCGGCCTGGACGTTGGCCGAGCTGCGCACGATCACCCCGGTCATCGGCAGTGCGCCGACCAGCCCGCAGAGCATGTTGCCGACCCCTTGCGCCGACAGTTCGCGGTCGAAGTCCGAGCGCGGGCCGTTGTGCATGCGATCCACCGCGGCGGCGGAGAGCAGGGTTTCGGCGCTGGCGATGAAGGCCACGGCAAACGCGGCAATCAGCAGGGTCGGATCGGCCAGGCTCAGCAGATCCGCCGGTTTCAGCCAGTCGATGGCTTCTGCCAGGTTCGCCGGTACTTCAACCCGCTTCACTTGCAGCGCCAGCAACAGACTGGCGCCTGTCGCCAGCCCTACACCGAGCAGCGCGCCGGGAATGAAACGCAGTGAATGCGGACGGCATTTCTCCCACAGCCACATCACGGCGATGGTCGACAGCCCGAGCAATCCGGCCTGCCAGCCAAACGACGGCAAGGCCTGGGCCACTGCGCCGGGGAATGCTGTCAGGTTGTCCAGGCCAGAAGGTTTCGGTGCGGCATCGAGCATCACATGCACTTGCGAGAGCACGATCAGCACGCCGATCCCGGCGAGCATCCCATAGACCACCGCTGGCGCCGTGACCCGAAACCAGCAACCGAGCTTCAGGCGCCCGGCCACCAGTTGCAGCAATCCCGCCAACAACAGGATCGGCCCGAGCATCTCGATCCCGTGCTGGCGCACCAGTTCGAACACCAGCACCGCCAGACCCGCCGCCGGCCCGCTGACCTGCAACGGCGAACCCGCCAGCCAACCCACCACCAGCCCACCGATGATCCCGGTGATCAAACCTTTGGCCGGCGGCAGCCCCGAAGCAATCGCAATGCCCATGCACAGTGGCAGGGCGACCAGAAACACCACCACCGAAGCCAGCAGCTCCCGTGGCAACACAGCTTTCAATTGAGCCGCACGCATGATGACTCTCCCGAAGTTTTCTTCAGGCGTGGCGAAGCCTGGCCGCTGAAACAGCGACCGGCGTCAGACCACACGGATTTTTAGGAGGATTTAGAAGCGCGCTTTGGGCGTCGCCACCGGAATCGGATGGCTGCCATCGAGCGGCAGGAAGCGTCCCTGATCCGCGTCGTAAGCTTTGATTTCGCTGGTTTCGATGTTGTAGACCCAGCCATGGATGAACAGATGACCGTTCGCCATGCGCGAGGCTACCGAAGGATGGGTACGCAAGTGCTGCAGTTGGGCGATGACGTTTTCCTCGGTGAGGATCGGCATGCTTTCTTTTTCGTCGGTGCAGTTGCAGTTGTCATGCACCATGGTTTTCGCGACTTCGGCATGGCGCAGCCAGGCTTTGACCGTCGGCATCTTTTCCAGGCTGTCCGGATTGAGCACTGCGCGCATGGCGCCGCAATCGGAGTGGCCGCAAATGATGATGTGCTGCACGCCAAGCGCCAGTACCGCGTATTCGATGGCGGTGGAAACGCCACCGTTCATCTGGCCGTAGGGCGGAACGACGTTGCCGACGTTACGGGTCACGAACAGATCGCCGGGGGAGCTCTGGGTGATCAGTTCCGGGACGATGCGCGAGTCGGCGCAAGTGATGAACATCGCCCGTGGCGACTGGGCCGTGGCGAGTTTCTTGAAGAGTTCTTCCTGTTGCGGAAAGACCTCATGATGAAAATGCAAAAAGCCGTCAACGATATGTCGCAGCGCTGCATCGGCGGATTCCGCCCCAGGGACGGCTTGCGCCGACGCAGCCAACGGCTGTTTATCCTTGTCACTCATGATTCATCCTCTTTGGCGGATTCGGGGAGTCGTTCCCGTGTATTCCGGTATGAAGCCAGTGGCTGTTTAAAAACATCCGGGTCATCCCGACCCGTCAGTCACTCGATGAACAAGGTAACCGCCGAAACTTAACTCAAACTGAATCAAGCGCTCTAGAACGTGTGTTCCAGGTCACAAAAAACGTGACCAGCGTAACCGGGCAAGCAATTCCCTCCACTCAACCATAGGCCAATTGTCCCTAAATCAGCGCCATCTGGCGACCCGGCGGACAAAAGGCTGTGCAATCCAGATTGAAACCTTCGCGGTGATTGAGTCCCAGGCGTTTCAACGCCTTGGCGAAGCGTTGCGCGAGCAGGTCGGCGAACGGCCCTTCACCGCGCATCCGTGCGCCAAAACGGCTGTCGTACAGCTCGCCGCCACGACTCTGGCGGATCAGGCTCAGCACATGGGCGGCGCGCTGCGGGTAATGTGCTTCAAGCCATTCCTCGAACAGCGGCGCCACTTCCAGCGGCAGGCGCAGCATCATGTACGCGGCGCTCTGGGCACCGGCGGCGTGGGCTTCGGTCAGCAAGCTTTCGATTTCGCTGTCGTTGATCATCGGAATCATCGGCGAACACAGCACACCGACTGGAATCCCTGCTTCGCGCATCACCCGGATCGCCCGCAATCGGGCCTTGGGCGCGGCGGCCCGGGGTTCGAGAATGCGTTTGAGCTCATCGTCCAGGGTGGTGAGGCTGATCATCACCGCCACCAGCCGTTGCTGCGCCAGTTCGGTGAGCAGATCGAGGTCACGCAGGATCAGCGAGCCCTTGGTGACGATGGTCACCGGGTGCCGGTAGCGCAGTAATACTTCGAGGGTCTGGCGAGTGATTTTGTGTTCGCGTTCGATCGGTTGATACGGGTCGGTATTGGAGCCCAGATTGATCGGCGCACATTGATAGCCTTTTTTCCCAAGCTGCTCTTCCAGCACCTGGGCGGCGTTGGTCTTGGCGATCAGCTTCGTTTCGAAATCCAGCCCCGGCGACATGTCCCAATAGGCGTGACTCGGCCGCGCGTAGCAATAAATGCAGCCATGCTCGCAACCGCGATAGGGATTGATCGAGCGGTCGAAGGGCAAGTCCGGCGAGCTGTTGCGGGTGATGATGGTCTTCGCGGTTTCGAAGCGGACTTCGGTGCCCTGGGTCAGTGGCACTTCCTGATACCAGCCATCGTCTTCGGCCACCGAACGACTGGGTGCGAAGCGGTTGTGCGGGTTGGTCGCGGTGCCGCGACCGCGCGGGGGCAAGAGGCTGGTCATCACGGGTGTCCTTTGTCTGTATATGCATACAGTATCTGCAAGGTGGCAGATGATCCACTACCGTTCGGCCGTCCATCAAGAAATCGCGCGGTTAGTTGTAAGTTTATTTAGATGTAAAGTTGTAGTTGCGAAAATTAAAGAAACATAAGTTGGCTGTTCGTTTACTGTTCAAGTTCGTAGTATTCACTCCGCTTCACAACACTTGATTATATACAAGACAAAAGGAATTGATGATGTCGTTTTTTAATTCGCGCGGTATTTTTCTGCAATTGATGCAACCCGGCCCATCGGAGCCCAATACACTGGTTTCCATGGAACTTGCGCGTAAAGAGTTGGGTTGGGATGCCGAAGCCGGCGTACAGACTGAAATGCTGGTTGACCCGATTTTCGTCACCGCGACCTCCAGGGATGGCGGCCATACCTTCAGCATTGGCCGTCTGGAGCACGATGTGGATCGCGACGGTGAGATCGGTGAGCAGGATCGAGCCAAGCTGGTTGCCCTGGCCAAAGCCTATGCCAGTATTACCAATCCGTAACAACTATTGAATGAACAACCCCTGCATGATTGATCATGCAGGGGTTGTTGTGCTTAGTTGTGACTGGTTACTTGTCCAAGGTCGCCGGCTGATGTTGTAGTCATATCGTCGGTTCGTAACTTGGCAACATCTTTCGCAGTAATGGCGGAGGCCTTGTTACCCCAACTTCCACGAATAAAACTCACGACGTCCGCCACTTCCTGATCCGACAGACGCCAGGCGAAGCCGGGCATGGTGAAGGTCGACGGCGCGGTGTGCGTCGCAGGCAGCGTGCCGCCCTTGAGCACGATGTGGATCAGCGACGTCGGGTCTTCCGATTGCAACACCGGGTTGCCCGCCAGCGCCGGGAACACCCGGGTGTAGCCGTGGCCATCGGTGCGGTGGCACGCCGCGCAGTTGTCGATGTACACCGACGCGCCACGCTGACTGTCATCACCGTTCCATAAAGCCTTGGCGGCTTTCTCGTCGTACTGATGTGGCTGGTCGGCAGGATCATTGGCCGGCAGCGATTTCAGGTAACGGGCGATCGCGGTCAGGTCGGCGTCGGTCATGTACTGCATGCTGTGGGTGACCACGTCGCTCATACCGCCGAATACTGCGCTGCGGTCGCTGCGGCCGGTCTTGAGGAACTGCACCAGTTGCTCTTCGCTCCAGCTGCCGAGGCCATCCTTGTGGTCGCCGCGCAGGCTCTTGGCGATCCAGCCTTCCAGCGGCGCGCTGCCTGACAGAAAACTGCTGCCTTCGGCCGCGCTCAGGGATTTTTCCTGCATGGTCAGGGCCCGTGGCGTATGGCAGGCGCCGCAATGTCCGAGGCCTTCCACCAGATACGCCCCACGGCTGACGACGGCATCGTCCGACGCGGGTTTGTAGTCCTCGACCTTCGGCGCAAACAACCAGCGCCAGCCCATCAGCGGCCAGCGCATGCTCAATGGCCACGGGATGTCGCTGGCCTTGTTCTCCTGCGCCACCGGTGCAACGCCGTGCATGAAATAGGCGTAGAGCGCCTGCATATCATCCTGACTGACACGGGCGTAGGACGGGTACGGCATCGCCGGGTACAAGGTACTACCGTTTTTGGCGACGCCATGACGCACAGCCTGGTCGAACTCTTCGAAGCTGTAGCCGCCCAGCCCGGTGTTGTCCGGGGTGATGTTGGTCGAGTAGATCGTGCCGATCGGGGTTTCCATCGGCAGGCCACCGGCGAACGGCTTGCCGTCCTTGGCCGTGTGGCAGGCCACGCAGTCACCGGCACGAGCGAGGTATTCACCTTTTTTGATCAAGGATTGATCAACTTCGGCGCCGTAAAGGGATGCGCTGCCGAGCAGCGCCAGGGTCGCGATAACGAGAGTCTTCATGGTCATCGCTCCTTAAGCCTGAACCAGCGGGCCGGGGTTTTTCAGGTATTGCTCGCGGATCGCTTTCGCCGACCAGTAGGTCAGCGCGGCGACCAGCCCGGTCGGGTTGTAACCCAGGCCCTGCGGGAATGCCGACGCACCCGGGACGAACACGTTGTGCACGTCCCAGCTCTGCAAGTAGCGGTTCAGCGCGCTGGTCTTCGGATCGGTGCCCATGATCGCGCCACCGTTGAGGTGGGTGGTCTGGTAGGACGCAGTGTTGAAGTGCTCACCGACTTTCTTGCCAAGCACGGCAATGGCTTTCGGGCCCATGGCTTGCGCGACCTTGCCCATTTTTTCGACCATGAAGCGGTTCATCTTGATGTCGTTTTCCTGCCAGTCGAAGGTCATCCGCAGCAGCGGCAGGCCGTAGGCATCGCGGTACACCGGGTCCAGATCGAGGTAGTTGCCACGGTAGGACTGATGCGCGCCGTGAGCGTCCATCGACACCTGGTGGGTGTAGTAATCGGCGGTCGCGCGTTTCCAGTCGCTGCCCCAGGCCGGCGTGCCCGGCGGGTTGGAGGTGCCGGCAATCGGACGGCTGCCGGCCTGGTTGACCCACATTGGCGAGCCACCGACGAAACCGTGTGGCCCGTGGTCGAAGTTGTCGGCGTTGAAGTCGTCCAGCGCCACGCCGTTGCCGCCGGCGCCGATGAAGTTGTTGGTGTGGGTGTCCTTGTCGAAGAACGCCTTGATGGTCGCCATGTTCTGGTAGGCGAAGTTACGTCCGACCACGCCTTCGCCGCTGACCGGATCGTACGGTTTGCCGATGCCGGAGAGCAGCATCAGCCGTACGTTGTGCAACTGGAACGCGCCGAGGATCACCAGATCCGCCGGTTGCTCGATCTCGCGACCCTGGCCGTCGATGTAGGTGACGCCGGTGGCTTTGGTTTTCGTGCTGTCGAGGTTGACCCGCAGGACGTGGGCGTTGGGCCGCAGTTCGAAATTCGGCAGCGGTTTCAGCGCCGGCAGAATGTTCACGTTCGGCGAGGCCTTGGAATACATGTAGCAAACGTAGCCGCTGCAGAAGCCGCAGAAGTTGCACGGGCCCATCTGCGCGCCGTAAGGGTTGGTGTACGGCCCTGACGTATTCGCGGAAGGCAGGTTGTAGGGTTTGTAACCGACTTCGGTAGCCGCTTTGCCGAACAGTTGTGCGGAAACCGTGTTCTTCTGCGCTTCCAGCGGAAACGGGTTCGAACGATCCGGCGCGTATGGGTTACCGCCCTTGCCCTGGCCGACCAGCTGGCCTTTCACGGTCCAGGCCTGGCCGGAGGTGCCGAAGACTTTTTCGGCGAAATCGAAGAACGGTTCCAGTTCTTCATAGCTGACGCCGAAGTCCTGGATGGTCATGTCCTTGGGGATGAAGCTTTTGCCGTAACGCTCTTCGTAGTGGCTGCGCATGCGCAGCTCGATTGGATCGACACGAAAGTGCACGCCCGACCAGTGCAGCCCGGCGCCGCCCACGCCATTGCCCGGCAGGAACGCGCCCAACTGGCGGTTCGGCAGGGCGATGTCATTGACGCTGTGACGGATGGTGACGGTCTCTTTGGAGATGTCCTGGAAGAGTTTTTTCCGCACGCTGTAGGTGAGTTCGTCGATCACCTGGGGATAGTTGCCGTCAGGGTAGGTGTCCTGCATCGGCCCGCGTTCCAGCGCCAGCACGTTGAGACCGGCTTCGGTCAGCTCCTTGGCCATGATTGCGCCTGTCCAGCCGAAACCGACGATCACTGCGTCGACCTTCTTCATTACCGTTGCCATGCTCACGCCCTCTCGCCGCGAATCGAAACTGCCGGGAAGGGGTATTGCTCGTTGCGTTCCACCCAATCCATGAAATCGGCGCGGGCGCCGGGGAAGCCGATCATGGTCCAGCCGACCATGCCTTTATTGCCACCGTGGATCGGGTCGCAGAAGAACCCCTCCTTGGTGTTTTGCAGCAAAAGATTGAAGAAAATCTTCGCGGGAACAGCGTCGAATTGCGGTTTTCCGGCTTCAAGCTGCTTGAGCAGATCGTCTCGGGTAGCGCTGTCTTGCTCGGCAAATGTTTTGCCATTGAGGGATTTTGCCCACTGATCCGTGGCGGCGATGCCGAGGCGATAGATCTCTTTTGGCACCAGTTTGCTCTGCCAGCCCATCTCGGGCGCAGCGTCGGCATTGAACGGGCCTTGCATGTACCAGAGGGCACCGGCGGCGTACGGCGTGTTCATCTGGCGGTCGATGTATTCCGGCACGCCAGCCTCGAGAGCGCCAGGGCCCTGGGCATCGTTGGGGATCAGTTGCGCGACGGCGGCATTGATGAACGCCCATTCTTCGGCGGTGAAGTAGTTCGGCTGATAGACGCCCGCGTCAGCGCCGGCCGGTTTTGCCGGTGCCGCAGCCGGTGCGCTTTCCGGGGCGGCTTGCAGCACGCTGCTACCGAGTCCGGTGCCGGCGAGGGTGACCACCGGGATCAGGGTCAGGGATTTGCGCAAAAACTCACGCCGCGGGTTGTCTCGATCTTGATCAGACATGGGGTGCACCTCATCAGGCATTGATGGTTATCAGCCGCTTCTGGGGACGGCTTTTGAGTGGTCGGTTGCGACGTGGCCGGAAATGACCCGGAAAAGGGGGACGCGTCTGCAACATGATGTGACAAATGGTAGCAGCCTAACCAACCGGATGAATCGATTCAGCCGAAAAAAAGCCCGGATTTGCGACGAAGGATGTCCCTGGCTTCACGTTTCTTTGACAAACGCCTCACAGGGATTTGACTGGACAACCCTCAAGCTGCGGCCCTCACTGACGAATCCCACACGGTCACCACTCAGCATGTCCTTGAAGCGTTTTTCCTCTGCGATCTGTTTCTCGCTGCTTGCCCTGCTCGGCTCGATCCCGGCCCATGCCGCAGATGCGCCGGTTTCTCGTCCTCCGGAATGGGCGCAACCGGTCGAAGTGAAATACAACTTCTTTCAGATGTCGCCCACGCTTTATCGCAGTGCGCTGCCTGACGCCGGTGCCGTGCCGTTGCTGCAAAACCTGAAAGTGGCCACGGTCATCAACTTTCTGCCGGAAGCGGATTCGAGCTGGCTGAACGCTCCTGGCATCAATCAGGTGCAACTGCCGTATCGCACCAATCATGTCGATGACAGCGACGTGCTCAAGACCTTGCGCGCGATCCAGACCGCCGAAGCCAACGGCCCGGTGTTGATGCATTGCAAGCACGGCTCCGACCGCACCGGCCTGATGGCCGCGATGTACCGCATCGTGGTGCAGGGCTGGAGCAAGGAAGACGCCCTGAACGAAATGACCCAGGGCGGTTTCGGTGAAAGCGGTCACTTCAAGGACGGCGTTCGCTACGTCATGCAGGCTGATGTCGAGAAGCTGCGTACCGCGCTGGCCAATGGCGATTGCAGCACCAGTGCGTTCGCTACTTGCTCGATGAAGAGCTGGTTCCAGACCGTCAATCTGAAGTAACCCGTCGGATGATCGAACGGCCGGCACCCACGTCTTCACTGACTGGCCGGCCGACGAACGCTTCTACCGCTTCCAGCAAGGGGCGCCCGGCCCCGGGTGCAAAGAACGTTTCGCGCAATGCCCGACTGGTTTTCACATTGAACACCCAGTCGCGGCTGAAACGCTTGAACGCTTCCTGAGCCAGCACTCCCGACCAGATATAGGCGTAAACCGAGGCGTCGTACTGGGTCACCATGTAATCGAAACCATTGGCGAACCGGTGACCGTCCGGTAGTTGCAGGTGAATCATCGTCCTCTGCACGTCGGCGCAAACCGTTTCGACAGAGCGCCCATCGCCGTGGGTCAGGTGCAGCTCGAAATCGATGATGGCACCCATCAGCAACAAGGCTTTTTGCCGGCTGGCGTGGGCCTGGCTGGCCGTCAGGGCGGCGTCGACCCGTGAGGCACTCAGGCGTTCGCCGGTCTGGAAATGCGCGCCGAGCCACAGCACAAACTCTCGCGACTGACACCACTGCTCGAACAGTTGCCCGGAGAATTCCGCTGCCTCATGGCCCAGTTGCAGGATGCCGGACAGGGTGTGATGAGGTGAACGCGTCAGTACGTGCTGAAGGCAGTGGCCAAACTCATGAAAAAGTACCTGCAGGTCGTCGAGTTCGAGACGGCACGGATGGCTGTCAGTGGCCGGAGTGAAATTGCTGTAGAGCACAGCAATGGGGAGCGCCGGGCGCCCTTCGGCATTGATCCGGCGGTTGCGCAGCGTGGAGGTGCCGGCGAAATCCGCAGCGTTTTCGCGGTGAAACGGGTCGAGGTAGATGTAGCCGATGATCTGCTCGTGCTCGCTGATTTCCAGCAGCCGTACATCGTCATGCCAGTGCCTGCCGCCGATTTGCTCGACGATGCGGATCCCGAACATGCGCTCACAGAACAGACAGAGCCGGCGCAGGGTACCCTCGAGCGGGAAGTAATCACGCAGGTCGTCCAGCGCACCGGGAAACTGCTGCTGGCGCCATTGTTCGGCGAGAAAGTCTTCATCCCATGGCTGAATCCGGTCGATGCCGCGTTGCAACGCAAAGGCGGCCAGTTGTATGGCGTCCTGCTCGAGAGCCGGCGCCAACTGCGCAACCTGGTGCTGGAGAAAATCACTGACCCACGCTGTCGTCCCGGACATGGTTTTTGCCAGCGTCAGTTGCGCGGCGTTTTCGTGGCCAAGTAAACGGGCTTTCTGTTGGCGCAAGGCAAGCAACGCCGTCAGTACCGGGCCGTTATCGAAGCGGCCGGCCAACGGCCCCTGATCGGAGGCGCGGGTCGCGTAGGCCACACAGCATTCTTCCCGCAAGGCACGGTTCTCGGCGTACTTGAGGATGTGATTGCAGGTGTTCTGATCCAGACGGATCAGCCAGCCGTCATGGCCGGCCTCGCGTGCGGCGCGCGCCAGGCGATCCCTCATCGCCGGTGACAGACCCGCGAGCAGTGCAACGTCGTCGATCCGTTTGCTCCAGGTCTCGGTCCAGCGTTCGAGGTGGGTCAAAAACACGGATTCCAGGCCGCCGATCTCAAGGTTCAACCGGGCCAGTTCCTGCTGTTGCTCAGTGGGAAGCTCGATGCCCGACTGCCTGAATTTGCGCAGTATCCGCGCCAGCACGATCTTGCGTGACTCATCGAAGTTGGCCGCGATCGAGCTCCGCGCCAAACGCTGGCAGGCCTCGTACAGCGGGCGATTGCGGGATTTTTCGGAACGATACTGATTGATCGCCAGATGCGCCTTGGTGCTTTCCACGAGCCACGTGGCATCGTCGGACCTGACCATCGACAACGTTTCGAGAATCGAGCGGACTTCATTGAGACGGGCATCCGCTTCATCGATGCTCAGCACCAGATCATCCCAGCCGGGGTGCTCGACCTGACTGGCGATCACTTGCGCAATGATTTGTCGGTTGTCGGCAATGATGCTGTTGATCGCCGGTAGCAGATGCTCGGCGCGAATATCCGGCCAGGGTGGCAGGGTCCAGCGTTGCAGGAGGGGATTGGAGTCAGGCATGGCAGCTTCCTTCGAGGCATGGCGGAAACGGCCAGCCTACGAAGCAAGTGCAGGGGACAGGTGTTAAGCCAATACCACCTTCCACCGGGATTCGGCAGAAGGTGGTTCTGGATCAGTGTTGCTCGTCGGGCTTCTTCTTCAGTTTCGGATTCGGGAAGAACTGCACCGCCTGAACCGTTTTGTCCGGGGCCGGCTTGAGCGCGCTGGTGTTGACCCGCGTGCCCAGCTCTTTTGGAACCGACAACCCTTGTGCGTTCAGCGTATCGCTGTAGCCGCACGCCACGCATTCGCGGTGCGGGACATCGTCCTCGCTCCACATCATCAGCTTGTCCGGCTCGCTGCACGCCGGGCAGACGGCCCCGGCGATAAAGCGTTTTTTGGTCTTCACAGGTGCCTCACTCATGCTGCCGCGCCCTCACTCAGGCCGCTGTGGCGCAAGAGTGCGTCAATCGATGGCTCACGGCCACGGAAGTCGACGAACAGCACCATCGGCTCCTGCGAGCCGCCGCGGGCCAGGATCGCCTCGCGGAAGGCGCGACCGGTGTCGGCATTGAGCACGCCGTCTTCTTCGAACTTGGAGAAGGCATCTGCCGACAGCACTTCCGCCCACTTGTAGCTGTAGTAACCCGCCGCGTAACCGCCGGCGAAGATGTGCGCGAAGCTGTTCGGGAAGCGGTTATAGGCTGGAGGGCGCATCACCGAGACTTCGTTGCGCACGCCTTCCAGCACCTGCGCGACGCTGCGACCGTCACCGTGGGTGGCGTGCAGTTCGAAGTCGAACAGCGAGAACTCCAGCTGACGCACCATCATCAGGCCGGACTGGAAGTTCTTCGCCGCGAGCATTTTTTCCAGCAGATCCTGCGGCAGCGGCTCGCCGGTTTCGTAGTGGCCGGAAATCAGCGCCAGGCCTTCCGGCTCCCAGCACCAGTTTTCCATGAACTGGCTCGGCAGCTCGACCGCATCCCACGCCACGCCGTTGATGCCCGATACGCCGGCATGCTCGACGCGGGTCAGCAGGTGATGCAGGCCGTGACCGAATTCGTGGAACAGGGTGGTCACTTCATCGTGGGTCAGCAGCGCAGGCTTGCCGCTGTCGGCCGGCGTGAAGTTGCACACAAGGTTGGCCACCGGGCTTTGCAGCACGCCGTCGAGGGTGCGGCGACGGTCGCGGGCGCCGTCCATCCACGCACCGCCGCGCTTGTTGGCGCGGGCGTAGAGGTCGAAGAAGAAGCGGCCGACGTGCTGGCCGTTTTCCTTGATCTCGAACAGGCGCACGTCCGGATGCCAGGTATCGAAGCCTTTCAGTTCGGCGATCTCGATACCGTAAAGACGTTGAACGATAGCGAACAGACCGCCCAGCACTTTGTCGATCGGGAAATAGGCGCGCAGGGTTTCCTGGGCGACGCTGTAGCGTTGTTCACGGAGTTTTTCACCGTAGAAACCGCTGTCCCAGCTTTGCAGATCGGCGCAGCCCTGTTCGGCGGCGTAAGCCTTGAGCTGTTGCAGATCCTGGGCAGCGAACGGTTTGCTGCGCTTGGCCAGGTCGCGCAGGAAGCTCAGCACCTGGTCGCTGGATTCGGCCATTTTGGTCGCCAGGCTCAGTTCGGAGAAACTGGAGAAACCGAGCAGTTTTGCCAGCTCCTGACGCAGGTCGAGGATTTCGCCCATCACCGGGCCGTTGTCGTTCTGGCCGGCGTTCGAGCCTTGATCCGACGCACGGGTGCAGTAGGCGGCGTAGACTTCTTCGCGCAGCGCACGGTCCTGGGCGTAGGTCATCACCGCGTAGTAGCTCGGGAATTCCAGGGTGATCAGCCAGCCGTCGAGGCCTTTGGCCTGTGCCGCAGCAGCCATTTGCGCCTTGGCCGAATCGGTCAGGCCGGCGAGGGCGGCTTCGTCGGTCAGGTGCTTGGTCCAGGCCTGGGTGGCGTCGAGCAACTGGTTGGAGAAGCGGCTGCCCAGCTCGGACAGCTTGCTCTGCACTTCGGCGTAGCGCTTCTGTTCGGCTTCCGGCAGGTCGATACCCGACAGGCGGAAATCGCGCAGGGCGTGTTCCAGGATAGTTTTCTGCGCCACGTCGAAACCGGCGGCTTCCGGGCTGTTTGCCAGGGCTTCATAGGCCTGGAACAGTTCGCGGTTCTGGCCCATCTCGGTGGAGTAGGCACTCAGGGCCGGCAGGCACGACTCGTAGGCTTCACGCAGTTCGGCGCTGTTGCACACGGCATTGAGGTGGCTGACCGGGCTCCAGGCAGCGCCCAGGCGATCATTGAGTTCGTCCATCGCCAGCACCAGCCCGGCCCAGGTCGGGTTCTGGCCCTGAGTCTTGAGGATCTCGGCGATGGCGGCGCGGTTGTCGGCCAGGATGGTTTCGATGGCCGGCTGCACGTGTTCGGCACGGATCGCGGAGAACGGCGGCAGGTCGTAGGACTGCAGAAGAGGGTTGTTCACGCTCACGGTTGGCACCTTGGCTGGAAGAAACATGCGCCCATCTTAATTACAATCGACACCCACCGCAGCTATCGGCGACAGAGAGAGAACTAATCGTGTCCCTTCGCAAGTACCAGAATCACACCCCACGCTTGAGCAAAGGCGCTTTTGTCGACGGCTCCGCGGTGGTGATCGGCGACGTCGAAATCGGCGAAGACAGCTCCGTGTGGCCGCTGACCGTGATCCGCGGCGACATGCACCGCATCCGTATCGGCGCGCGCACCAGCGTGCAGGATGGCTGTGTGTTGCACATCACCCACGCCGGCCCGTTCAATCCGGACGGCTTTCCGCTGCTGATCGGTGACGACGTGACCATCGCCCACAAGGTCATGCTGCATGGCTGCACCGTCGGCAGCCGCGTGCTGATCGGCATGGGCAGCATCGTCATGGACGGCGCGGTGGTCGAGGACGACGTGATCATCGGCGCCGGCAGCCTGGTGCCACCGGGCAAGCGCCTGGAAAGCGGTTTCCTGTACGTCGGTAGCCCGGTGAAACAGGTTCGCCCGCTGACCGACAAGGAAAACGCCTTTTTCACCTACAGCGCAGCGAACTACGTGAAGCTCAAGGACCTGCATCTGGCTGAAAGCTACGACCAGCTCTGACTTTTCTCTCTATTGCTCGGGATTTTTCATGCATTACCAGACCGTACTGTTCGACCTCGATGGCACCCTGACCGATCCGCGCGAGGGCATCACCCGCTCCATCCAGTTCGCCTTGAGCAAACTCGGTATCGATGAGCCGGACCTGACCAAGCTGGAACATTTCATCGGCCCGCCGCTGTTGCAGGCGTTCATGCAGTTTTATGGTTTTGATGAAGCGAAGGCGTGGGAGGCGGTGAATTTCTACCGCGAGCGTTTCAAGGTCACCGGGTTGTACGAGAACCGGGTGTTCGAGGGCGTCACGCCGTTGTTGGAAACCCTGAGTGGCCAAGGCCGGCAGCTGTATATCGCGACTTCAAAACCGTGGGTGTTCGCCCGGGAAATCGCTCGGCACTTCGATTTCGCCAAACACTTCAAAGTGATTTACGGCAGCGAGCTGGACGGCACCCGTACCAACAAGGTCGAGCTGATTGCCCACCTGATCGCAGAAGAAGGGCTGGATCCGGCCAATACGCTGATGATCGGTGACCGCAAGCACGACCTGATCGGCGCCCGCAGCAACGGTCTGGATGCCGCGGCGGTGGGTTATGGTTTCGGCAGCCATGAAGAGCTGAGCGCCGAGGCGCCGGCTTATCACTTCGAAACCCTGGCCGAGTTGCATCAGGCGTTTCTGCAGCGTTGATCGTCAATCCGAGCGAAGGGTAGCCAGGTCACGCAGCGCTGCCTTTCGCTTGTCCGCCGGTAATCCGCCCAGTTTCTCCACCTGTGCATAGAACTTCAGCCAATCCCCGCCCACCTGCCTGAACAAGGCTGCAAACGCCGGCACCCACTGGTCATACAGCCCGAACGGCAACAACCGCGCATTGTTCAGCGGCGCATTGACCCAGGCGTCGTAGCGTTTGTCCCCGGCCCACTGGCTGTCGCGCATCGCCCGATAATCCCGGCGAAACCGTTCGAACTCGGCAGCCTTGTGTTCGCGCATGTGTTCGACGGGCATCGACTGGGCGTACAGCTTCTCCAGCCGGGTTCGGGTGTCGAGGATCAGTTGAATGAACTGGTCACGACGTTTGAGTTGAGCGTCATTTTCTGGCGGCAAGCCACGAAACGCCCGCCACTGCCGGGTGCCTTCCTGCTCGACGAAGGTCGCGTAAGACTCGTTGAACTCGGTGTCGTCCTTCACATAGAAACGTTGGTGGCCCAGCTCATGGAATATCAGCGTGGCCAAGCGTTCGTCACCCCAGCCCATCATCGAGTTGAGGATCGGGTCATTGAACCAGCCCAGGGTCGAATAGGCTTCGACGCCGCCAATCGACACGTCCATGCCTTGCAGGCGCTGAATCGCCGCCTCGCCCCGCGCCGCACTCTGGCTGTAGTAGCCGCGATAGGCCACGCAGCCGGCAATCGGGAAGCAATGGTTTTGCGGGCTCAGGGAAAACTCCGGGGTGGCGAACACGTTCCACACCACGTACGGGCGATGGATATCGGCGTACAGGCGATAGCTCTGGTTATCCGGCAGGTGCAGGTGTTGGCTGGCGAAGTCCCGGGCCTTCTGCGACTGGGCCAGGTGGGCACGCAGTGTGGCGTCCCGGCTCGGGTCGGCGATCACCTCGGCCACTGGCTCGCGCGCGCGCAGCAATTGCAGCTGACCACTGGCCAACTGACTGTAATAGCTGACGCTGGAACAACCGTTGAGCAGCAAAAGCAATGTGCTCGGAAACAAAACCCGCAAAACGCGATCAAGTAACCCAAGGCTTGGAAACGGCCTGATCACAATAAGAAATCCCCCGGAAAGTCTGATCGCAAGACTATCCCGCCCATTGGAGCTCCGCCATGCGCATGTTGATACTGACGGGAGGCCTGCTGACGCTGGCCGGTTGTGCCGGATTCGGAATGCCTTCGCCCGCCCCCACGCAAGCCTGGATCGACCTGGATACACGGCAACAGGACACGGCGCTGCAAGCGCTGGAAGTCGACAAGAAGGCTGCCGTCGACAAACGTTACTTCGAAGTACAACCCGGCAGCCATGAACTGAAGGTGCGTTACCAGTTTCCGGTGGAGGCAACCAACATCGGCCCCGACGCGGAGCCCCTGTGGCGCGATTGCCAGTTGAACGTGACATTCAAGGACTTCAACGCCGGCCAGCGCTATCAGCTCCAGGCCGGCAATATCGGTTTCCGGCCTTGGGCCAAACTCTATGACCAGCAGCGCAACGTAGTCGGTCAGGGCAAACCGGCAGGCTGTCAGCGCACCTGATCGGCGTTATGCTGGATGTCCGAATTCACGGACATTCATCATGCGCAAGACGATGCTGTTACTGGTTGCCGGTGTACTCGCCGGTTGTCAGACGCCGATGCCTCCGGTCGACCCCAACATGGCCTGGGTCGAGTTCTCGACGCCGACCCCGGGCGGAAAACTGCTGATGGCCGAACGTCTCGACAAGCAGCGCCTGACTGACGGACGTTTTTTCCAGGTAACGCCCGGCAGCCATGAGTTGCTGGTGCGTTTCGATTTCGAGGCGCCTGGTGGAGGCGGCGGTCTGTTGAACGACCCCGTGGAGCGCCTGTGCTACCTGACCATCCGCTTCGACCATTTCGAAGCGGGTCAGCGTTATGTGCTGGAGGGTCGCTCCCTGATGTTTACTCCCAGTGCCCGGCTGTATAACGCCAAGCGGGAAATTGTTGCCGAGGATCGCGACACCTATTGCGCCATCTAACCTGAATCAGCGGTCGTTCTTCTGGTAGATGATGGCCTTCGTACCGTTGTCGCAAGTGCCGACGATCATGGCGACGTCGTGCTTTTCGGCTTCCTCTTTGGAGACTATCTCCAGGGTGTAGGAGGGCACGGCATTCGCCTGAATCTTGATTTCGATCTCTTGCTTGAGTTCTTCGCAATCTTTTGGCGCCGCGAAGGCCGACGTCGCCAGCACGCCACAGATAACCGCCAAGGCAAAACGTTTCATGGTTGAAGCTCCTGGGAGCAGCGCGCACGAAGATGCGCGAAAGCTGCTGTCATTTATTCGACCACATTTTTGCCTGGCGGGTTCTGATTCGGCGCAAGTCAATCAACTGACCAGTGACGCATCCAGGCTGATCTTCGCGTTCAGCACCTTCGATACCGGACATCCTTCCTTGGCCTTGTTGCTCAGTTCCTCGAATTGCGCCTGGGTGGCACCTGGGATTATCGCTTTGAGGATCAGCTTCACGGCGGTGATCGCGAAACCGCCCTCAACCTGATCGAGGGTGACTTCGGCCTGGGTGTCGATGCTTTCGGCCTTCAGCCCGGCGTCGCCGAGGATCATCGAGAACGCCATGGAGAAACAGCCGGCATGGGCGGCGCCGATCAGTTCTTCCGGGTTGGTGCCCTTGCCGCCTTCGAAGCGGGCCTTGAAGCCGTACGGCGCTTCCCGCAGGACGCCGGTTTCGGTGGAGATCGAGCCGATGCCGGTTTTCAGGTCACCTTCCCAATGTGCGGATGCCTTCTTCACGATAGCCATGTGTGCCTCCTCAAATCGGCGCGAAACGCCGCGCCATCAGGGTTTCTGCTTGCAAGGCTTCTGAGGATAGACGCCGGGACAAAGTTCAGCTCATCTGAATCGTTGACTTTTTTAGTAGGAAATTTCGGATCGGCTATTGAAACTCGGGTATATGCCCTTATTGCACAGAACACGCTTATGAATTGGGCAGGTTTGCGTTCGCCAAGAACAAACCTGCGCCCTCAATCGGAGATGCAGGTTTATGAAGCAACTGTCCGACGTAAAGTTTTCCACCCTCGATCTGGTGCCGGTGCGCGAGAACGGCAGCCCGGCCCAGTCGCTGCGCAACTCGCTGGATCTGGCGCAGCATGTCGAAAAATTCGGCTACACCCGGTTCTGGGTCGCCGAGCACCACAACATGGACGGCATCGCCAGTTCTGCGACGTCGGTGCTGCTGGGCTATCTGGCCGGCGGCACGTCGACTATCCGCGTCGGCTCCGGCGGCGTGATGTTGCCCAATCACGCGCCGCTGGTGATTGCCGAGCAGTTCGGCACCCTTGAAAGCCTGTATCCGGGGCGGATCGACCTCGGCCTGGGCCGCGCGCCCGGCTCCGACCAGATGACCGCCCGAGCCCTGCGCCGTGAACGCTCCGGCAGTGCCGACGACTTCCCGGAAGACGTGGCCGAACTGGCGCGTTTCCTCGGCCCGCGTACGCCGGATCAGCGTGTGATCGCGATGCCGGGCACCGGCACCAACGTGCCGATCTGGCTGTTGGGTTCCAGCCTGTTCAGTGCGCAACTGGCCGGCGAGCGCGGTTTGCCCTACGCCTTTGCCTCACATTTCGCACCGCGCTTCATGCACGAGGCGATTCGCGTCTACCGCAACCACTTCAAGCCATCGGCGGTGCTCGACAAGCCGTACGTGATGCTCGGCGTGCCGCTGGTGGCCGCCGACACCGACGAGCAGGCCGATTACCTGGCGACCTCGGTGTACCAGCGAATTCTCGCGCTGATGCGTGGGCAAAGTCTGGTGCAGCGTCCGCCGGTGAAAACCATGGACGGCTTGTGGCTGCCCCACGAGCGTGAGGCGGTGGGCGATTTCCTCGGTCTGGCGATGGTCGGCAGCCCGCAGAAAATCCGCGCAAAACTTGAGGTGCTGATTGAACAGACTCAGGCGGATGAGCTGATCTTCACCTGCGACCTGTACGAACACGCCGATCGCCTGCATTCCTACGAATTGCTGGCGCAGGTGATGAAGGGCTGAAGTCCGATAGTTGTGCAAAAAAGATAGCCGGGCACAAAAAAGCCGACGCATTGCGTCGGCTTTTGCATTTCAGGCGCGATCAACCGCGCTTGTAGACGATTTCCTTGGTGCCGCCCTCGCATTTGCCGACGACCTTGCCGCCAGCCGCAGCACCTTTATCGACGATTTCCAGCGAATAACCGGAGACGTGTTTCGCATCCAGTTTTGCCGCGATCGCGGCTTTCACTTCTTCACAGGGCTTGCCGGCAGCAAACGCACCACCCGCAAGGCTCAACAAACCTACTGCCAACATGAACTTCTTCATCGGTCGCACTCCCTGGTCGGATTAAAAGAGGCGGGCATCGAGCGATCTACCCGATGCGCTCACCCTGTAGCGCTTTGCCATTCCTATGGCATTCGGCCAGCGCGCAAGTTCAGAAGCGTAGACCAAACTCAGCTGCTGGCAATCCGGAACCCGACTTTCAGGGTCACTTGAAAGTGGGCGGCCTTGTTGTCCTTGATGTGGCCACGGGTATCGACCACCTCAAACCATTCCAGATGCTTGATGCTCTTGCCGGCCTCGGCCAGCGCGTTGTTGATGGCGTCTTCGATGCTGCTGGGGGACGAACCGACCAGCTCGATTTTCTTGTAGGTGTGATGGTCACTCATGGCGATCTCCTGGACGTGTGGAATTGAGCCTAGCAGCGATTTGCAGTGTTGATTTCGTTCGCTTCGGGAAAGGCGAGTTCAGATTTTCTGCACTTTCCAGAACCCGCGAAGTCCCAAACAACACACGCCACTCATCACCAATGCAGGAGAGCCACCATGGCCAACACCTCGTTACGCAAAGCCTCGTTGCAAAGCATGGAAGCGGAGATCGAGAGTCTGCTCAAGTCGTTGGAAAGCCTGAAGGACGACGCTTCGGACGAGTCGCGCAAGACCCTCAAGGCGCTCAAGGGCAATGCCGAAAGCGCGCTGAAACACTCGCGCAGCCTGCTCAGCGATGCCTACGAAGAAGTCAAAGTCAAAACCCGCGAAACCGGGATCGCCACCCGTGATTATGCGCAGGAACATCCGTGGACGACCGCCGGTGTGGCGGTCGGTGCACTGGGTCTGCTGGCCGCTTATCTGCTGTTCAAGCGCGGCGAGTGATCCGCCTGGCGCAGCTCGTTCTTGAGCCACTGTGCCAATTGCCGGGCGCGCCCGTCCGCGGCGCGCTTGGGTAGCCACAACGCCAGTTGCGCCGGGGTTTCGCAGAAGCCCCATGGCGCGACCAGGCGACCGGCTTTCAAGTCTTCGGCCACCAAGGGTTCCGGCGCGATCGCCACGCCCAATCCGGCGACGGCCGCTTCCAGCAAGTAATACAGATGCTCGAAACCTTGCCCCAGCTTCAACGCCTTGGCGTCGAGGCCGGTTTGCTGCGCCCAGCTCGGCCAGGCTTGTGGGCGCGAGGTTGTGTGCAGCAAGGGTTCGCCGAGCAGGGCAGTGGGCGGCGCCGATTTCAGGTGCTGGTAGCCGCTGAACAGCGGGCTCATGACCGGGCCGATGCGTTCGCTGGCCAGCTCGTAGACTTGCATGTCCGCCGGCCATGGCGGTTCGGCGAACAGCAGCAAGGCATCGAGTCCCGGGCGGCGCGGATCGAGGTCGCCTTCTCCGGCCGACAGGTGCAGGCGCAAGTCCGGCAGATTGGCATTGAGCCTTCCCAGTCGCGGAATGAACCAGCGCGCCAGCAGGCTGCCGGAGCAGCCGAGCACGAAGGGAGCGTCGGCGGTGCTTTGGGTCAGCTCGGCACAAACACTGCGCAAGCGGTCGAACGCCTCGCCGCTGGCATCGCGCAGACGGATACCGGCATCTGTGAGTTTCAAGCCGCGACCGTCCTTGACGAACAGGCTGACGCCCAAGTGCTCTTCAAGCACCTTGAGCTGGCGGCTGACCGCGCCGTGGGTGACGTGCAGCTGCTCGGCGGCCTGGCTGACGCTGTTCAGCCGGGCGGTGGCTTCGAAGGCGCGCAGGGCGTTCAGCGGGGGAAGGTCATGGCTCATGATATCTGTGAGTTTTCCTGACAGGTTGTGGCGATCTTATCGGTTTTCAGCCTGCAAGGTCAGGGGTAGAGTGAACGCCATTGTCTTCTCGTGAAATCCGCTGGAGCGAACCATGACCCAGACTTCGAACACCTCCGATCTGCGCAACGGCCCTGACGCCAACGGCCTGTTTGGCTCGTTCGGCGGCCGTTACGTTGCCGAAACCCTGATGCCGTTGATCCTCGATCTGGCCCGCGAGTACGAAGCGGCCAAGGAAGATCCGGCGTTCAAAGAGGAATTGGCCTACTTCCAGCGCGACTACGTCGGACGTCCGAGCCCGCTGTATTTCGCCGAGCGCCTGACCGAGTTCTGTGGTGGCGCCAAGATCTACCTCAAGCGCGAAGAGCTGAACCACACCGGCGCGCACAAGATCAACAACTGCATCGGCCAGATCCTGCTGGCGCGGCGCATGGGCAAGAAACGCATCATCGCCGAGACCGGCGCCGGCATGCACGGCGTGGCAACCGCCACCGTGGCTGCGCGCTTCGGTCTGGACTGCGTGATCTACATGGGCACCACTGACATCGAACGTCAGCAGGCCAACGTGTTCCGCATGAAGCTGCTGGGCGCCGAGGTGATCCCGGTGGTCGCCGGTACCGGCACCCTGAAAGACGCGATGAACGAAGCACTGCGTGACTGGGTGACCAACGTCGACAGCACTTTCTACCTGATCGGCACCGTAGCCGGCCCGCACCCTTATCCCGCGATGGTTCGCGACTTCCAGGCTGTGATCGGCAAGGAAACCCGCGAGCAGCTGCAAGCTCAGGAAGGTCGCCTGCCGGACAGCCTGGTGGCGTGCATCGGCGGCGGTTCCAACGCCATGGGCCTGTTCCACCCGTTCCTCGACGACAAGAGCGTGGAAATCATCGGCGTCGAAGCCGCCGGTTACGGCATCGAGACCGGCAAGCACGCGGCCAGCCTCAACGGCGGCGTACCGGGTGTGTTGCACGGCAACCGAACCTTCCTGCTGCAGGACGACGATGGTCAGATCATCGACGCCCACTCGATTTCCGCCGGCCTCGACTATCCGGGCATTGGCCCGGAACACGCGTGGTTGCATGACATCGGCCGCGTCCAGTACACCTCGGTGACCGACGACGAAGCCCTTGCGGCATTCCACCAGTGCTGCCGTCTGGAAGGGATCATTCCGGCACTGGAAAGCGCCCATGCCCTGGCTGAAGTATTCAAACGCGCGCCGAAGCTGCCGAAGGATCACCTGATGGTGGTCAACCTGTCCGGCCGCGGTGACAAAGACATGCAGACCGTCATGCACCACATGGAAACTTCCAAGCAGGAGAAACACTGATGAGCCGCCTGCAAACCCGCTTTGCCGAACTCAAGGAACAGAACCGCGCCGCACTGGTGACCTTCGTCACCGCAGGTGATCCGGACTACGACACTTCGCTGGCGATCCTCAAGGGCCTGCCGAAAGCCGGTGCCGACGTTATCGAACTGGGCATGCCGTTCACCGACCCGATGGCCGACGGTCCGGCGATCCAGCTGGCGAACATCCGTGCTTTGGGTGCCAAACAGAACCTGATCAAAACCCTGCAGATGGTCCGCGAGTTCCGCAAGGACAACAGCGACACGCCGCTGGTACTGATGGGTTACTTCAACCCGATCCACAAGTTCGGTGTCGAACGCTTCATCGCCGAAGCCAAAGAGGCCGGCGTTGACGGCCTGATCGTGGTCGACATGCCGCCGGAGCACAACTCGGAGCTGTGCGACCCGGCCCAGGCTGCAGGCATCGACTTCATCCGCCTGACTACGCCGACCACGGATGATGCACGTCTGCCGAAAGTGTTGAACGGCAGCTCCGGGTTCGTTTACTACGTGTCGGTCGCCGGTGTGACCGGTGCCGGTGCGGCGACTCTGGAACATGTCGAGGAAGCGGTGGCGCGTCTGCGTCGTCATACCGACCTGCCGATCAGCATCGGTTTCGGTATCCGTACGCCGGAGCAGGCTGCGTCCATCGCGCGTCTGGCCGATGGCGTGGTGGTGGGGTCGGCGCTGATCGATCACATCGCCAACGCGACCACGCCGGACCAGGCCATCGACGGCGTACTGAGCCTGTGTTCGGCACTGTCCGAAGGCGTGCGTAAGGCCCGCGTCAGCTGAAGGTAAAGTTCCTGATACAGAGGAATTAGCACCTCGCGGCACAGACTAATCAAGCAAGACCGAGGGATTCAGAACCACGTTCTGAGTCCCTTTTTGCTGTTAGTGCAGTGAGGAAAATCCATGAAAATGCCGAAACGTCTGATTGCCAGTCTGGGCGTGCTGATGATCAGCGCCACGCCGCTGCTGGCCAGCGCTGACCCACGCGACGATCACGACCACGGCGGCCCGCAACAGGGTCAGTACGACAATCGCGGTGGCGATCACCATGATTGGCAAAGCAGCCATCGGGGTGGCCCGCCACCGCGCGACTTCGGGCCGGTGCGTCAGGTGATTCGTGACAATCACGGCTACTTCGTTCGCGGTGCACCTCCGCCTCCGGGTATTCGCCTGGAACGCGGCCGGCCGTTGCCGCACGGCTATTACGGCGAGCGGCTGGATGCTCGGGCGTTGGGACGTTTGCCGGTGTATCCGGGCTATGAATGGCGTCGGGCCGGTGGCGATATCGTGTTGATCGCGATCGGTACCGGGATCGTCTACGAAGTGTTGGATGGTGTTCTGTACTGATTTGCAGGCAATAAAAAAGATCGCAGCCTTTCGCAGGCTGCGGTCTTTTGTTTTTCAGGGGAGTGGTTTTTCAGGGAAGCTCCAGGCCACCCGAGGCTTTGTGCAGTTTGCGCAAATGCTCGCCGATCTGCTTCACGTTGGCCTCGTTGGCGGCAATCTCCGCTGCCCGCTTCGGTTCCAGCAGCGCTCGCACTTCCTTGTCCAGATCACCGCTCAGCACCAGTAGCTGTTTCTGGCGCTGACTGCTTTCGGCTTCCAGTCGGCTGAACTCGCTGGGTTGTGGCAGGCCATAACCACGAGAGTCGAGCAGTTCTGCCGGGCGACTGAGGAAGCCGCTGTTGGCGAGGATCTGCTGCAACGTTGCGTTGGCCTTGTCCATGCCGCCGTTTTCCAGTTCCCGGGCACCGAGGTAGCGTTGCTTGACCTCATCCTGGGCCAGCAGCAACTGGCGACGGAAGCTTGCCTGCTCCAACAGCAGCAATGCGGCGCTGGTACGCAGGTCCGCGCGTTCGAACCATGGCCGCCGCTCTTCGGCAGACAGCGAAAGCCATTCCTCGACGCTGGCCTGCTTGATCGGCAATTGCTTCTTCAGCACCTCGAACATTGCCTGATAGCGATCGCGGAACGAGTCGAAACGATAGCCCAGGCGCAACGCCTCTTTGGGATTGTCGAGCACGCTGGTATCCGCCAGGCCCCGGCCCTTGAGCACCTCCAACAGGCCGTTGGGCATGATGCTGTCGAGGCCGGTGAGCTGCGCATTGTTGCTACCGCTGCGCAGCAGTTTCAGGCTTTCCACCGCGCAGTTGTTGGACAGGAAGAAGTAATTGCCGTCGTAGCTCCAGTGCATTTCGGCGGCGTGTTCGACGACGTCTTCGATCTCGCTGCGGGACAGGTTCAGCGGCACCGAGGCGAGGCTGCGCAGTTCGGTCTTGGTGTATTCGTCGATCACCTGCGCCAACGGCAGGACGAACAGGCGCGAAGGGTATTTGCCGACCAGTCCGTCCCAGCTCGACAACTGCACATCGCCGACGAATGCGCGGTAGGACAGCACCAGATGCTGGTCCAGATCCAGTCGGCAATCCGGCCCGCGAGGCCGGCCCGGGGCGCAGATCACCAGGCGCAACATGCTGTGCCCCCAGCGGCTGACCCAGTTCTGGTTCGCTTCGGCCAGCAGGTAGTCGATGGCGTAGACCCGCTCCGGATCGACCTGGCCCAGCGGCTGTTTGGCAAAGTCGTTGCCGGCATTGAGGAAGGCAAAGGATTTGGCGCAGGAGTCCTTTTCCGGCGGCGCCCAGCCGAAGTGTTCCTTGTAATAGCGGTACAGCGCCGGGCGGCGGCAGGCGTAGCTCGGGTCGAGGAGGAAGTACTCCATGTTGACCGCGACGAACTCCTTCGGACTGGATATCTCGTACAGGTCCGGGCTGCGGGCGATCTGCCGGTTGTGCTGTTCACGTTCGCCACGGCGGCCGACGTATTGCTGCCAGCCGGCGAGGTCGAGCAGGCGCGGGTCATCGCTGAGGGTGAAACGCCGGTCATTCTGACCCCGACACTCATCCGGCAGGCCGATCAGCCCGGCACTGTTGTTGCGGCGCGTGCAGCGCTGGATCAGCGTGCGTTCGGCGGCCGGCCACAGGCGTGCGCGGTCGTAGATATGGGTGATTTCGTGCAGCACCGTGGCCAGCAGTTCCTGCCGCACGGTGCCGTGGGGGCGATTGGTTTTTTGCGTGGCCGCGCTGCCGTCGGTGAGACTGGCGAGCAGTCTGCGGTTCAGGTCCAGCTCGGAGACGAGCGTCGCCTGGCCATAGGCATTGGCAGGCATGTCGTCGGTCCAGCCGACATCGATGCGTCGATCCAGGCGTTCGATGAAGCTGGGCGGCAGTTTCTGCATCGCTTCATCGAGCAACGCCTGGCTGGCCTGTTGTTGGGCGGGGCTCAGGCCGTCGGTCTTGAGCCGCAGTTGCAGGCTGGCGTGGGCGTTGCTGCCGATCAGCAGCAGCGCCCCGGCCAGCAGCCAGGCGTTGAGAGACTTCACAATGCGAGGATGGCTTCGGCGAGTACCTGATCACTGGCGTCGCGGGCTTCCGGCACGCGGGTGCGCAGGGTGTTGAGGGCGGCTTCCAGGTGCGCGCCACGGATATCACCGTTGCTGGCGACGAAGCTGGCGGCGTCATCGTGGGCTTCGCGGATGATTTTCGAATCGCGGATCGAAGTGGTGGTATCGGAAGTGAAATCGATGGTGCGCTGGGAGGCACGAACGATGATGTTACTGGTGGCTACCAGGGTGTGCGCCTGGGCCATATCGGCCAACAACAACAGGCCAAGGGCGGCAGCAATCAGCGGGCTACGCATGGAACGACTCCGGAGGGGGCAAGAATAACTATTGGACGAGAATTGCCTGTGCCAGTTCAAGGTCGCTTACATGAAGTTTTGGCCGGGATTTGCGCAGGTAATGCAACGCGGATTCCAGCTGAGCGCCTCGCAACTGGCCGTCACTGGCAACGAATGCCGCCGCATCGTCGTGGGCGGCGAGCAGCAGTTTACGGTCGAAAGGCGCGGAAGACACCATGCTGGTGGCGTAACCGCTGACAACGGTGTTTTGCGTCGAGACGTCAAAGGCATCGACCGAGGTCGTCCAGCAAGCAGTGACCAGAACAGAAGGGATAAGCAGATTTGAAAGAAAACGCATGAGTCTCAGGTGCTGTTAGCGAGTCCCAAGGCTAGCGTAATGCCCGGGCCAGAGCCAGCGGCGAAACATCGGGACATGACTGGCATGTCCCTTCCAGCAATGCCGGCTCAGATCGCCAGAATGGCTTGTGCCAGTTGTGCGTCGGTCGCATTCAGTTGCGGGGCCTGATGGCGGATGAGGTCCAGAGCACTCTCCAGCTTCACGCCGCGGATCTGGCCTTCGCTGGCAACGAAGCTGGCAGCGTCGTCACGGGCAGCGATCACGACTTTGTTGTCACGCAGCGAAGAACTGACGTCGGAAGTCGCGTCCGAAGAGGACTTCAGCGCGCCAACAACG
The DNA here is from genome assembly GCF_058789255.1 of Pseudomonas sp. FW215-R2. Taxonomy (NCBI): domain Bacteria; kingdom Pseudomonadati; phylum Pseudomonadota; class Gammaproteobacteria; order Pseudomonadales; family Pseudomonadaceae; genus Pseudomonas; species Pseudomonas sp. FW215-R2. The sequence continues at coordinate 9,920 of NZ_JBYTBO010000016.1, read as the reverse complement.
GCGTCGGTGGTCACGATGAAGCTGGTAGCGCTGGCATTGGCAGCCACGGCCAGCAGGGCGGCAGCGCTGAGCAGGCGAAGACGGGACATGGTGTAACTCCTCTGGAAATATCGTATTGAGAGGTGGCTTGGTGTCTGGGAAGTCAGACGCCAGTCGCACGGCATTCGCCACGTTCTGCCCGGATATTAGGCCTGTGTGGGAGGTTTCGCACAGAGGGCAAAATGCTAGCGCCAGAAGGGTTTCTCCAGTTCGTTCTGCCGATCGGCGTGGCTGAGGCCCAGATCGGCGAGATCCCGCCCATCGAGTTGAGCCAGCAGGCGCCGCGTCCTGGCGCGCTCCAGGCCTTGCCAGAAACCTCTGAATAGCCGTCGAAGGAGACCGAAGCGAGGAGAGCGTTCGACCGCAACTGCTGAAACATCCTGTAAGTGATTCATGACGTCTTCCTTTTGCCGGTGGGGAGGGGCGGAAGGTCATGTTGAGCCGAATGCAGTGAGCACGGCAGATACACTGCGGCAAAATTGTACTGGTTCAGTTGTTAGTTAATTAAAACTGTACCTATCATCGATACAGCCCCCTGTACCGGATGTTTTCCGGGTCCAAAACGACAAGACCCGTCGCGGTTTCCCGCGACGGGTCTTGTGTGTTCAATTCGGGTTGCTGGCGGTGGGTCTAGCGACCAGAGCCAGCGACGCTACTTAGCGCCAGAACGGCTTGCTCAGCTCTTCGTAGCGTTGTGCTTCGCTAATCCCGGCGTCAGCCAGCAGACGCGAATCCAGACGAGCCAGTTGGTGGCGGCTGGAGATGCGGCGCTGCCACAGCATCAGGTTGGCGATAACGCGCAGAGGCAGGGAAGCCTGGGTTTTTGCAGCTTTGTCTTCGAAGAACAGTTCGGAACTGAGTGTACGTTCCATGGTTGACATCCTTCCGCTTGTGGCGGGATCAGGTAGTGGTTTAACTGGTGCCCATGATCCTCTCGTTTGGCCAGACTCTCTAGATACAGTTCACTTGTATTGTGAGTGACCAGTTAACTGTTTATGGGGGGTGTACGGGTCAAAATTGCGCAAACTGTACCTGTCTGCGCCTATTTGGTGCATTTTTGCTCAATTCGGTGATTCGAGTAGGCAAAAGCCTTAGGAAAAGACCGGTACAGCAGTACAGTTTTTGACGGTAATGGAAGTTTTCAGAATCCCGCTGACGAAACTGTGTTTGCGCCAGCGGAAAATCTGTGCGGATTACGCCTTCAGCATGCGCCCGGTTTCTTCCAGATTGATGTGCCAGCTCAGAGCATCACGCAAGATTTGCGGGGTGTGGCCGCCGATGGCGCAGGCTGCTGTGAAGTAGTCGTTCAGCGCCTGGCGGTAGTCCGGGTGCACACAGTTGTCGATGATGACCCGGGCGCGTTCACGTGGCGCCAGGCCACGCAGGTCGGCCAGACCGACCTCGGTCACCAGGATGTCGACGTCATGCTCGGTGTGGTCGACGTGGCTGACCATTGGCACCACGCTGGAAATCGCGCCGCCCTTGGCGATCGACTTGGTCACGAACACCGCCAGGTGTGCGTTGCGCGCGAAGTCGCCCGAACCGCCGATGCCGTTCATCATCCGCGTACCGCAGACGTGGGTGGAGTTGACGTTGCCATAGATGTCGAACTCGAGCGCCGTGTTGATACCGATGATGCCCAGGCGCCGAACCACTTCCGGGTGGTTCGAGATCTCTTGCGGGCGCAGCACCAGTTTGTCCTTGTACTTCTCAAGGTTGCCGAATACGTCGCTGTTGCGCCGCTCCGACAGCGTGATCGAGCTGCCCGAGGCGAAGCTCAGCTTGCCCGCATCGATCAGGTCGAAAGTCGAGTCCTGCAGCACTTCGGAGTACATGGTCAGGTCTTCGAACGGCGAGTCGATCAACCCGCACATCACCGCGTTGGCAATGTTGCCGATCCCGGCCTGCAGCGGGCCGAGCTTGTTGGTCATGCGTCCGGCATCGACTTCCTGTTTAAAGAAGGTGATCAGGTGATCGGCGATGGCTTTGGTGTCGACATCAGGCGCCGAGACGGTGGACGGCGAATCCGACTGCTGGGTGATCACGATCGCGACGATCTTCTCCGGAGGGATCGGGATCGCGGTGCTGCCGATGCGGTCGTCGACTTTTACCAGCGGGATGGGCGTGCGGGTCGGGCGATAGGTCGGGATATAGATGTCATGCAGACCTTCGAGGTTGGCGTTGTGCGCCAGGTTGATCTCGACGATCACGTGTTTGGCGAAGATTGCGAAGCTCGCCGAGTTGCCCACCGAGGTGGTCGGCACGATGTGGCCCTGTTCGGTGATGGACACGGCTTCGATCACGGCGATGTCCGGCAGCTTCAGTTGCTGGTTGCGCAGTTGCTCGACGGTTTCCGACAGGTGCTGGTCGATGAACATCACTTCGCCGGCGTTGATCGCCTTGCGCAAGGTGCTGTCGACCTGGAACGGCATGCGCCGTGACAGGACGCCGGCCTCGGTCAGTTGCTTGTCGAGGTCGTTGCCCAGGCTGGCACCGGTCATCAGGCTGATCTTCAGCGGCGTGACCTTGGCTCGCTCGGCCAGTGCATGGGGAACGGCCTTGGCTTCGCCGGCGCGGGTGAAGCCGCTCATGCCGACGGTCATGCCGTCCTCAATCAGCGCAGCGGCGTCGGCGGCGCTCATCACTTTATCCAACAACGAAGGCAGGCGAATACGGTCACGGTACATGGATTATTTTCTCGGGCAGCGAGTAGCAGGATGCGCAGTCTAGTGAATTTCGCGGGCGCCTGTCCCGCTACCAAGGTCGCAAACGAGGCGTCTATTCAGCGGGTTTCAAGTAAAACACCGTTACCGGATCTGCAACAACGCGGCAAATTGTCCGACGTTTTTCGCAAACAAAAACGCCCCGACAAGTCGGGGCGTCCGGGGAAGCAGCGCGCGAGTTACTCGACCGCTTTGACCATGTCTTCGATGACTTTCTTCGCGTCGCCGAAGACCATCATGGTCTTGTCCAGGTAGAACAGTTCGTTGTCCAGACCGGCATAGCCGCTGGCCATCGAGCGTTTGTTGACGATGATGGTCTTGGCCTTGAACGCTTCGAGGATCGGCATGCCGGCAATCGGCGATTTCGGATCGTTCTTGGCAGCGGGGTTGACCACGTCGTTGGCGCCGAGCACCAGCACCACGTCGGCCTGGCCGAACTCGGAGTTGATGTCTTCCATCTCGAACACCTGGTCGTACGGCACTTCGGCCTCGGCCAGCAGTACGTTCATGTGTCCGGGCATCCGACCGGCCACCGGGTGAATCGCGTACTTCACGGTCACGCCATGGTGGGTCAGCTTCTCGGTCAGCTCCTTCAGCGCATGCTGCGCACGGGCCACCGCCAGGCCGTAACCCGGAACGATGATCACGGTGTCGGCGTTGGTCAGCAGGAAGGTCGCGTCATCAGCCGAACCGGATTTCACCGGGCGAGCTTCTTTTTCACCGGCAGGGCCGGCGTCTGCTGTATTGCCAAAACCGCCTAGCAGTACATTAAAGAAGGAACGGTTCATCGCCTTGCACATGATGTACGAGAGGATCGCGCCGCTCGAACCCACCAGGGAGCCGGCAATGATCAGCATCGAGTTGTTCAGCGAGAAACCGATACCCGCCGCCGCCCAGCCGGAATAGCTGTTGAGCATCGACACCACGACCGGCATGTCGGCACCGCCGATCGGGATGATGATCAGCACGCCCATGATGAAGGCCAAGGCCAGCATCAATGCGAATGCGGCGAGGTTGCCGGTCAGCATGAAGGTGATGCCGAGGATCAGCGTCGCCAGACCCAGTACCGCGTTCAGCTTGTGCTGACCGCTGAACTGTACCGGTGCGCCCTGGAACAGACGGAACTTGTACTTGCCCGACAGCTTGCCGAACGCGATCACCGAACCGGAGAAGGTGATGGCACCAATGGCTGCGCCGAGGAACAGCTCCAGACGGTTACCCGCCGGGATCGAGTCGCCCAGTTGCTTGACGATGCCCAGCGACTGCGGCTCAACCACCGCAGCGATGGCGATGAACACCGCTGCCAGACCGATCATGCTGTGCATGAAAGCGACCAGTTCCGGCATCTTGGTCATTTCAACGCGCTTGGCCATGATCGAACCGGCGGTGCCGCCGATCAGCAGGCCGACGATCACATAGCCAATACCGGCAGTCGCCAACTCAGCACCGAGCTTATAGATGAGGCCGACAGTGGTGATGATTGCCAGTGCCATGCCGAGCATGCCGAACAGGTTGCCGCGGCGCGACGTGGTCGGGTGCGACAGGCCTTTGAGGGCCTGGATGAAGCAGATCGACGCAATCAGGTAGAGCGTCGTGACGAGGTTCATGCTCATTACTTCGGCGCCTCTTCTTTTACTTTCGGGGCTTTCTTCTTGAACATCTCAAGCATGCGGCGGGTGACCAGGAAGCCACCGAACACGTTGACCGCTGCCAGTGCCACGGCGAGGGTGCCCATGGTCTTGCCCAGCGGGGTGACGGTCAGGGCGGCGGCGAGCATGGCGCCGACGATCACGATCGCCGAAATGGCGTTGGTCACCGCCATCAGCGGCGTGTGCAGCGCGGGTGTAACGTTCCAGACCACGTGGTAACCGACATAAATCGCCAGCACGAAGATGATCAGGTTGTAGATACCGGGGGAGATAAGCTCTTCCATCGTCTGAATCCCTGCTTAGGCGTTTTTGCGGATGACTTGGCCGTCGCGGCACATCAGGCACGCGGCGACGATGTCGTCTTCGAGGTTCACTTCGAACTGGCCTTCTTTGGTGAAGACCAGCTTCAGGAAGTCCAGCAGGTTGCGTGCGTACAGCGCCGAAGCGTCTGCGGCGACTTCACCGGCGAGGTTGGTCGGGCCGACGATGGTTACCCCGTTCTCGATCACGACCTGATCGGCCACGGTCAGCGGGCAGTTGCCGCCCTGGGCTGCAGCGAGGTCGATGACCACCGAGCCGGGTTTCATCTGCGCCACGGTGTCCGCGCTCAACAGCGTCGGAGCCTTGCGACCCGGGATCAGAGCGGTGGTGATGACGATGTCCGCCTGCTTGGCGCGTTCGTGCACGGCCTGGGCCTGACGCTGCATCCAGCTTGCCGGCATCGGGCGTGCGTAACCGCCGACGCCGACCGCGCATTCGCGTTCTTCTTCGGTCTCGTAAGGCACGTCGACGAATTTGGCGCCGAGGGACTCGATCTGTTCTTTCACGGCCGGACGTACGTCGGACGCTTCGATGACGGCACCCAGACGTTTCGCCGTGGCAATCGCCTGCAAACCGGCCACGCCCGCGCCCAGAATCAGCACACGCGCCGCTTTCACGGTGCCCGCAGCGGTCATCAGCATCGGCATGAAGCGCGGATAGTAGTGGGCGGCCAGCAGAACCGATTTATAGCCGGCAATGTTCGCCTGGGACGACAGCACGTCGAGGCTCTGGGCCCGGGAGGTACGTGGTGCTGCTTCCAGGGCGAACGCGGTGATCCCGCACTCGGCCATTTTGGCGATGGTTTCATTGTTGAACGGATTGAGCATGCCCACCAGCACCGTGCCGCGCTTGATCAGCGCCAGTTCGGTGTCGCTGGGGGCGACCACTTTGAGAATCAGCTCTGCACCAAACGCATCGCTGGCACTGCCAATGGTCGCGCCTGCCGCTTCATAGGCACTGTCGACAACGCTGGCCTTGATGCCAGCGCCGCTTTGTACAGTGACCTTATGACCCTGGCCGATCAGCTTTTTGATGGTTTCCGGGGTTGCAGCAACCCGTGTTTCACCCGTCTGGGTTTCGAGAGGAACACCAATGTGCACGTCAAATCTCCTGCGTGATCTTATTGAGTAAACCCATGCACTACGGATGGTGCGACTGGGGCGGCCGATCAGCACGATCCCGCCAAATCAGGGCGGGGCGCGGCATTTTGCAGGCGAAGTTTATGCCCTTCAAGGGATTATGACGGGTGACGGAAAATTAACTACAAGTCATCCCGTGACCGAATGTCGCAGATGGCTGGCTGAATCCCTTGCAGGCCGTGCCTTGCAAGGAGTGTGGATGAATTTGAAGAATTTTCTCATCGGTGACGTGAATAGGTCGTAATGAGTCGCGAATGAAGGCTCAAAGCCACGTCGCCAGCCGCTTGTGGGACGTCTGTACGACTTTCGGATACAGTCTGTCGATTTGCGACAAATAGTTATATCTGTAGGGCTTTGAATATCCTGACTACGGGGTTAGTAATCGCTGAAAGCCTTTATCCTTCTAGGTTGTAGCTGTGTGCCTGGTTCACCAGCCAATCGCGAAATGCCTTGAGTGACGCGGATTCGACCTTTCGCTCCGGAATCATCAGGTAATACGCCTTGATGCTGGAGAGTGCGTTCGGGTTGGCAATCACCAGGCGTTTCTCGGCCAGTTCACGTTGAATCAGGAACGGTGGGATCAGCGCGATACCCATGTCGTGCATGGCCGCTTGGGCCAGCATGGAGAATAGCTCGTAGCGTGGGCCTGTCATGTCGCGGGGAATGTTCAGGTGCTGCGAGTTGAACCACTGCCGCCAGGCGTAGGGGCGGGTGGTTTGCTGGAGCAGAGGCAGATCGGCGATCTCTTCGGGTGTGAGACTGTTCTTGTTACCGAGCAAGGCAGGGCTGCACACCGGCATCGGATTTTCACCCATTAATCGGTGGGATTCCGTCCCCGACCAATCGGCATCGCCGAAATAGATGGCGGCATCGAAATCGGTGTCGGCAAACAGGAACGGGCGGGTGCGGTTGGTCAGGTTGACCGTTACTTCGGGGTGCTTGAGCTGGAAGTCCTTCAGTCTTGGCAGCAGCCATTGCGTGCCGAAGGTGGGCACCACAGCGAGCTCGATCACATTGGTACCTTGCTGACCCATCACCGAGAGGGTGTCGCGCTCCACGGCGTCGAGTTGAGTGGCAACCCGGCGGCTGTAGGAAAGACCTGCTTCCGTCAGCTTCACCCCGCGACGGGAGCGTCGGAACAGTTCGACGCTGAGGAAGTCCTCAAGGCTGGCGATCTGTCGGCAAATGGCGCCCTGGGTGAGAGAAAGTTCTTCGGCGGCCTTGGTAAAGCTCTCGTGACGGGCGGCGGCTTCAAAGCTGATCAGGGCGGTGGTGCTGGGTATCTTTCGGCGCATGTACGTCAACCTCACTAATACATCGCTCAATCGGCATTTCGCGACGTTTCGGAGTGAGAAATTAGCACAACAGGATGCGAAATCCTCGTTTGCCGGGATGACGAAGCGGGCCTAGGATCAATGCCACGTTAATTCACCCGATTTGCGAGGACTCACTCATGGGCGGTAAAGCTAGCTTCAACTGGATCGATCCACTGCTGCTGGATCAACAGCTGACTGAAGAAGAACGCATGATCCGCGACACTGCCGAGCAATTCGCCCAGCAGAGCCTCGCGCCGCGCGTCCTCGAAGCCTTCCGCCATGAGAAGACTGACCCGGCGATCTTCCGTGAGATGGGTGAGGTTGGCCTGTTGGGCGCGACCATTCCCGAGCAGTACGGTGGCAGTGGTCTCAACTATGTCAGCTACGGTCTGATTGCTCGTGAAGTCGAGCGCGTCGACTCTGGCTACCGTTCGATGATGAGCGTGCAGTCTTCGCTGGTCATGGTGCCGATCAACGAATTCGGTACCGAAGCACAGAAGCAGAAGTACCTGCCGAAACTGGCTTCCGGCGAATGGATCGGCTGCTTCGGTCTGACCGAACCGAACCACGGTTCCGACCCGGGCGCGATGATTACTCGTGCACGCAAAGTGGAAGGCGGCTACAGCCTGACTGGCGCCAAGATGTGGATCACCAACAGCCCGATCGCCGATGTGTTCGTGGTCTGGGCCAAGGACGACGCTGGGGACATCCGCGGCTTCGTATTGGAGAAGGGCTGGAAAGGCCTGAGCGCTCCGGCGATTCACGGCAAGGTCGGCCTGCGAGCATCGATCACCGGCGAAATCGTCATGGATAACGTGTTCGTGCCGGAAGAGAACATCTTCCCGGACGTGCGTGGTTTGAAAGGTCCGTTCACCTGCCTCAACTCTGCACGTTATGGCATCTCCTGGGGCGCGCTGGGCGCGGCGGAGTTCTGCTGGCACACCGCTCGCCAGTACACCCTGGACCGTCAACAGTTCGGCCGTCCGTTGGCTGCGACTCAGTTGATCCAGAAGAAGCTCGCGGACATGCAAACCGAGATCACTCTGGCGCTGCAAGGCTGCCTGCGTCTGGGGCGCATGAAAGATGAAGGCACCGCTGCGGTTGAAATCACTTCGATCATGAAGCGCAACTCTTGCGGCAAGTCTCTGGATATCGCTCGTATGGCGCGTGACATGTTGGGCGGTAACGGGATCTCCGATGAGTTCGGGGTGGCCCGTCACTTGGTCAACCTGGAAGTGGTGAATACCTATGAAGGTACTCACGACGTTCATGCGCTGATCCTCGGTCGTGCACAGACCGGCCTGCAGGCGTTCTATTAATAGGAGAGCGACCATGGGCGCGCTGTCGCATCTGCGGGTACTGGATTTGTCGCGAGTGCTGGCCGGCCCATGGGCCGGGCAGATTCTTGCCGACCTTGGGGCGGAAGTGATCAAGGTCGAGCGCCCGGGCAATGGTGATGACACTCGTGCCTGGGGGCCGCCCTTTCTGAAAGACGCTTACGGCGAGAATACGTCGGAGGCGGCGTATTACCTGTCGGCCAACCGCAACAAACAATCGGTGACGATCGACTTCACGCGTCCCGAAGGTCAGAAACTTGTACGGGAGCTGGCAGCCAAGTCGGACATCCTGATCGAGAACTTCAAGGTCGGTGGGTTGGCGGCTTATGGTCTGGACTATGAGTCGCTGAAGGCGATCAATCCGGATCTGATCTATTGCTCTATCACTGGTTTTGGCCAGACCGGGCCGTATGCCAAGCGCGCGGGTTATGACTTCATGATTCAGGGGCTCGGCGGGCTGATGAGCCTCACCGGGAGACCTGAAGGTGATGAGGGCGCCGGGCCGATGAAGGTCGGTGTGGCGCTCACGGATATCCTCACGGGGCTGTATTCGACTGTGGCGATCCTGGCGGCACTGGCTCATCGTGATCACGATGGCGGCGGTCAACACATCGATATGGCGTTGCTGGATGTGCAGGTGGCATGTCTGGCTAACCAGGCGATGAATTACCTGACGACGGGCAATGCACCGAAGCGGTTGGGGAATGCACATCCGAATATCGTGCCGTACCAGGATTTTCCTACGGCCGATGGCGACTTCATTCTTACCGTGGGCAATGACGGGCAGTTCCGCAAATTTGCCGAAGTGGCGGGGCAGCCGCAGTGGGCGGATGACCCGCGTTTCGCGACTAATAAGCTGCGGGTGGCGAACCGGGCGGTGCTGATTCCACTGATCCGCCAGGCGACGGTCTTCAAGACGACCGCCGAGTGGGTGGCTCAACTGGAGCAGGCGGGTGTGCCGTGCGGGCCGATCAATGATCTGTCGCAGGTGTTCGAGGATCCGCAGGTGAAATCCCGTGGGCTGGCGATTGAGCTGCCACATGCTCTGGCGGGGATGGTGCCGCAGGTGGCCAGTCCGATTCGGTTGTCTCGCACTCCTGTTGAGTACCGTCGTGCGCCTCCTTTGCTGGGCGAACATACGCTGGAGGTTTTGCAGCGGGTGCTGGGCCTGGGGGCTGGGGCGGTGGCTGCGATGAAAGAGGATGGGGTGCTTTGATGGCTTCCTCTATATAGAAGGGGTGGTATCTCTTTCTTCTATATAGAGGGAATCGGGTGTTTTTTGGCCAATCGGCAAGTTATTGAAAGAAAAGCGAAATTAAGGGTTGACGGCAGATTCTGGAGGCCTATAATTCGCCCCACTTCCGGCGCAGTCGAAACGGAAAACTCCTTGAAACTC